>DATCFQ010000196.1:0-2039 GCA_036509495.1 Caulobacteraceae bacterium | reverse complement strand
CCGTCGGCGTCCAGCCAGGCCAGGGTGTGTTTCATCCAGCTCTTGTCGTCGCGCTCGGGGAAATCCTCCCGCGCGTGGGCGCCGCGGCTTTCCTGGCGGTTCAGGGCGCCGGCGACGGTGACCACCGCATTGCCGATCAGGTTGTCGAGCTCCAGCGTCTCCACCAGGTCGGTGTTCCAGATCAGGCCGCGGTCGCTGGTCTTCAGCTCGGCGCGCTTCTTATAGACCGCATTGATCCGGCCCATGCCCTCGGCCAGCACCTCGCCGGTGCGGAACACCGCCGCGTCCTCCTGCATGGCCCGCTGCATCTCCAGCCGCAGCGCCGCGGTGGTGATCGAGCCGTTCGCATTACGCCGGCTGTCGAAGCGGTCCAGGTGCGCCTGCGTCCACCCGGCCTTGGCCTCGGGCTGCTTGTCGCCGGGCTTGATCTTTTCAGCCGCCCTGAGCGCCGCCGCCCGGCCGAACACCACCAGGTCGGTCAGCGAGTTGGAGCCCAGCCGGTTGGCCCCGTGCACCGAGACGCAGGCCGCCTCGCCCACCGCCATCAGCCCCTGCACCACCGTATCGGGGTCGCCGCCGGTCTTGGTCAGGGCCTCGCCGTGATAGTTCGTGGGCACGCCGCCCATGTTGTAGTGCACCGTCGGCAGGACCGGGATCGGGTCCTTGGTCACGTCGACGCCGGCGAAGATGCGGGCTGAGTCGGTGATCCCCGGCAGCCGCTCGTGGATGATCTTCGGATCCAGGTGGCTGAGATGCAGGAACAGGTGGTCCTTGTCGGGGCCCACGCCCCGCCCCTCGCGGATCTCGATGGTCATGGCCCTGGAGACCACGTCGCGGCTGGCCAGGTCCTTGGCCGAGGGGGCGTAGCGCTCCATGAACCGCTCGCCCTCGGAATTGGTCAGATAGCCGCCCTCGCCGCGCACCCCCTCGGTGATCAGCACCCCGGCGCCATAGATGCCGGTGGGGTGGAACTGGACGAACTCCATGTCCTGCAGCGGCAGGCCGGCCCTGAGCGCCATGCCGCCGCCGTCGCCGGTCTGGGTGTGGGCGCCGGTGCAGTTCAGATAGGTCCGCCCCCAGCCGCCGGTGGCCAGGATCACCACCTGGGCGCGGAAGCGGTGCAGGGTCCCGTCGTCGAGCCGCCAGGCGGTGACCCCGCGGCAGACGCCCCCGTCCATGATCAGGTCGAGCGCCACATATTCGATGAAGAACTCGGTGTCGTGCGCCAGGGCCTGGCCATAGAGGGTGTGCAATATGGCATGGCCGGTGCGGTCGGCGGCGGCGCAGGTGCGCTGGATCGGCCCCTCGCCATAGTTGCGGGTCATGCCGCCGAAGGCGCGCTGGTAGATCTTGCCGCTGTCGGTGCGCGAGAACGGCACCCCCCAGTGCTCCAGCTCGTAGACCGCGGTCGGGGCGTTGCGGCACAGGTATTCGATGGCGTCCTGGTCGCCCAGCCAGTCGGCCCCCTTGACGGTGTCGTACATGTGCCAGCGCCAGTCGTCCTCGCTCATATTGCCGAGCGCGGCGGAGATGCCGCCCTGGGCGGCGACGGTGTGGCTGCGGGTGGGGAACACCTTGGTGACGCAGGCGGTCTTCAGCCCGGCCTGGGCGCAGCCGAGCGCGGCCCTGAGGCCCGAGCCCCCGGCCCCGACCACCACCACGTCGTACTGGTGATCGGCGAACTCGTAAGCGGCCATGTCACACGGCTCCGGCGGTGAAGGCGACCTTCAGCACGCTGAAGATGGCGAGCGCGCCGAGGAGGACGCAAGCGAACAGGTTGAGCAGCAGCACCGCGGTCTTGGCCAGCGGGGTGTGGACATAGTCCTCGACCACCACCCGCATGCCGGCGTGCATGTGCCAGAAGCCGATGGCCAGGGTGAGCACCACCAGCACCGCATTGACCGGCGAGGCCAGGAGGGCCACCGCCGCGCCATAGCCGCCGCGCGCCACTCCGATCACCGCCCAGATTCCCCAGATCACCAGCGGGACCAGGGCGGCGGAGGTCACCCGCTCGGCGATCCAGTGGCCGACCCCCTGCT
>DATCFQ010000195.1:0-5235 GCA_036509495.1 Caulobacteraceae bacterium | reverse complement strand
AGGAAACGTCCACCAGCTCCGACAGGAGTGGACCAAGGCTGAATCCCACTCTGGCTCTCGCTTTCCAACCGCAAGCTCGACGGCTTCAAGTTCCGTCGTCAGGTTCCCATGGATCGCTACTTCGCGGACTTCGCCCGCCTGTAGGCGAAATTGGTGATCGAGCTCGATGGCGGCCAGCACGCCGAACAGATCGGCTATGACGCCGCGTGGATGGCGATCCCTAAGCGCTAACCCGGCATTTTCTCCCAATACTCTGGAATACACACTACTCGTTTCGCATATATGCCACCGCCGAATCCTCTGTACCAGAAGACTACATCAAGAACTTCGATAGTTCCCGTCATATATGTATGTTCACACTGAAACAATGTCATCGGCCGGCCAGCTGGACATATTGCGCCTTTCGAATATCTATATAACAAAAACTCCCGAAACTCCTCTAGATCTTCACATATAAATGCTCTAATTTGCTCAAATCTAAGACTTCCCGTTGCCGTTCCATATTTCCGCATCTTTAGCTTGTAAGTGACCGCTTCCAAGAGCGCGGGCCCGTTACCATAGTTCGCTACTTCCACTGTCCAAAATTTCCGACCAGAAGACGAATCTACAAAATCACTTCCCTGCTGTATTTTTCCAGTAAAGGTAAGGTGCGGTCTTAACTGGAATATCAACTGCCTGTATACGTAATATCCTCCAATAGTCGCCGCCAATATGGCTGCGATTCCGTCGTTTGTCAAGAATTGATAGGATATAATCCTATACATCCAGTCTGGTAGAGTATTTCCATTTATATCGATCGAAAATACGAAGTTCTTTACAAGAAGTATGACAAGGACCCCTGCGCAGGCTGCCAGCAACCGCGCGCCCCCCTCCCGTTTGATCACTGACGGCGGGCCCGGCGGGATTCTTTCTGAAGCCTCGCTCACATCTAGGTGCCGGGGAAGCCTTGACACCTCCGGCCTCCATGTCATTCTGTTAAATGGCTTCATGATCACGGCGATAGATTATGCCTCAACTCCCTAGCCTCGACGAAGCGCGACGAGCCCTCGCAGATACCCCGGAATTCACTAGTGAATTCTGTGCCCTAGTAAAGAAGTTCGATCTGGACCGCTTTGTCGGTATCGCCCTGATCCATGCTCACGACAATTGTGATGTCGGCACGGTGCTGGTCGAAAGCGCCGCGGGGCAGAACGAACTAAAGATCACGGCTATACCTGCGTCGGAAGCGCCGCTCGACGCGACGGTCTCGGTTTGGCGCATTGAAGGCGATCAGCTGACGGCAATCCAGTTCTGCGGCGGTTGTCACGACAGCAGCGATATTCGTTAGCGGACCGTCAGCCCCGCCAAGTCCGTCTCGCCCAAGTTGGAAGCTCGCAGGGCATCGCGGCCAAAGCTGTCAAAGCGACGTCCCCCCTACCGTCAGACCGTTGATCTTCAGACTGGGTTGCCCGACACAGACGGGGATGCCCTGGCCGGCCTTGCTGCAGACCCCGATGCCCGGGTCGAAGCAGAAGTCGTCGCCGATCATGGTCACCCGGGTCAGGGCCGAGGGGCCGTCGCCGATCAGGGTGGCGCCCTTAACCGGGGCGGTGATCTTGCCGTCCTCGATCAGATAGGCCTCGGTGCACTGGAAGACGAACTTGCCGTTGGTGATGTCCACCTGGCCGCCGCCGAAGTTGGCGCAGTAGAGGCCCCGCTGGGTGGAGGAGATCATCTCCGCGCGGTTGGACTCGCCAGCCAGCATGCCGGTGTTGGTCATCCTGGGCAGGGGCATGTGGGCGTAGGACTGGCGCCGGCCGTTGCCGGTGGGTTCGGCTCCCATCAGCCGCGCGCTCATCCGGTCGTGCATATAGCCCACCATGATGCCGTCCTCGATCAGGATGGAGCGGCTGGTCGGGGTGCCCTCGTCATCGATGGTCAGCGAGCCGCGGCGGCCGGCGATGTGGCCGTCGTCGAACACGGTGACGCCCGGCGCCGCCACCCGCTCGCCGATGCGGCCTGAGAAGGCCGAGGTGCCCTTGCGGTTGAAATCGCCTTCCAGGCCGTGGCCGACCGCCTCGTGCAGCAAGACGCCGTTCCAGCCGGGGCCCAGCACCACGTCCATCTCGCCGGCCGGACAGGGGACCGAATCGAGATTGATCAGCGCCATCCTCAGCGCCTCCTCGACCTGTTCGCGCCAGCCCTCGGGGGTGATCCAGGCCTCGAAGCCGGCTCTACCGCCTGCGCCGGAGGAGCCCGATTCGCGGCGGCCATCGCGTTCGACCGTCACCTGCACGTTCAGCCGCACCAGCGGGCGCACGTCGCGCAGCAGCCGGCCGTCGGCGCGGACAATCTCGACGATCCGCCGCTCGCCGGCGAGGGAGGCCATCACCTGGCAGACGCGCGGGTCGCGCTCGCGAGCGAAGGCGTCGATCTCCTGCAGCAGGCTGACCTTGTCGGAGAAGGCGGGCGAGGCCAGCGGGTCCTCGTCGCCGTAGAGCTTGGCGTTGGTCTGCCGCGGGCTTTCGGCGGAGACGCCGGCATGACCGCGCTTGGCCAGGGCGGCCGCGGAGCCGGCGCGCTTCAGGGCGGCGTCGGAGATCTCGCTGGAGTGGGCGTAGCCGGCGGTCTCGCCCGCCACCACCCTGAGGCCGAAACCCTCGGTGGCGTCATAGGCGGCCGATTTCAGCCGGCCGTCGTCGAACACGAAGGATTCGCTCTCCGACCGTTCCAGGAAGATCTCGCCATCGTCGGCGCCGTGCAGGGCTTCGCCGAGGATCTCGCGGGCGCGCTCGGAGGACACGTCGCAGGATTCGAGGATCGATGGGGCGGGCGCCAGGGCGTTCATGGGCGGGCTTTCATCTGAAAGGCGTAGACGCCCAACATAGGGGCCGGCGGCGGCCGACTCAAACGGCGGCGTCGCTCCACCCCTGGACAAATGCGCGAGCCCGGAAGGTCAGAACGCCCGCCGGACCCCCTCTGCGGCGCAGCTTGAGCGCCGTGGGCTCCAACCGCCTTGGCAATGCTTTACAGACCGCGTATGCACGCCCCCGATCAGGCTATCGAGGTGCGATTTGCGGCGGCAGCCGCGGGCGCGCGCCGAGCCTGGACAAGCGTCGGCCGGCGGCTTCCATCAGGGCCCGCCAATCAAGGCGGCGACCGAAGCGAGCCGTGAGGAATATGAGGGCGTCGAGAATGGGGATGCTGAAGCGGGCGACCGGAGCGGCGGTCGCCGCCATCGCCGCAGCAGGATATGGCGCAGCCGCGAAGGCCGCCGAGCTTCTGGGCCAGCCGACGCCCGGCGCGATCGATATGCAGCCTTCGGGCGCGCCGCTGCGCACGCAGCAGATGTTCATGCACAACGTCATCCTGTTCCCGATCACCACGGGAATCGCAGTGTTCGTGCTGGTGCTGCTGCTGTGGTGCGCCTTCCGCTACAACAAGCGTTCGAACCCGACGCCGGCGCGGTTCAGCCACAACACGCCGATCGAGATCATCTGGACCGTGGTGCCCGTCCTGATCCTGATGTTCATCGCCATCTTCTCGTTCAAGCTGCTCTACGCCTTCCACGACATGCCGCCGCCGGATGTGACGGTGAAGGCCACCGGCAACCAGTGGTACTGGACCTACGAATACCCCGACCTGAAGGTCGCCGAGTACACCTCCAACATCGTGCCCGAGGACAAGGCCCCCAAGGGGCTTTTCCGCCTGGCCGCCGACAACCCCATGGTGGTGCCGGTGAACAAGGTGGTGCGGGTGCTGGTCACCGGCGCTGACGTGATCCACTCCTGGACCGTGCCGGCCTTCGGCGTGAAGATCGACGCCGTCCCCGGAAAGATGAACGAGACCTGGTTCAAGGCCCAGCAGGTCGGCACCTACTACGGCCAGTGCTCGGAGCTCTGCGGCATCAACCACGCCTTCATGCCCATCGAGGTGAAGGTGGTGAGCCAGCCCGACTTCGACGCCTGGGTCGCCGCCAAGGGCGGCGGCGCCGCCGCCGCAGCATCTTCCGCCCCCGCCGCGCCTGCCGCTTCGAGCGCGGCTGCGGCCTCTTCGGCCCCCGCAGCTTCCAGCGCGCCGGCCGCCTCCAGCGCCCCCGCGGCGCACTGATACGTTCGAGGAAGCGTAGAATGTCCCACACCGCAGTCGCCGATCACGGGCAAGACGCCTCCGATCACAAGCCGGGCTTCTTCGTCCGCTGGTTCTGCGCGACCAACCACAAGGACATCGGCACCCTCTACATCCTGTTCGCCATGATGGCGGGCATTCTCGGGTCGCTGCTGTCGGGCCTGATCCGCTGGGAGCTCTACGAGCCGGGGATCCAGGTGTTCTCCGACCACGGCGTGCTGGCCCAGCTCGGCCTGTTCCACGGCAAGCAGGGCTACAACGTGGTGATCACCGCCCACGCCCTGTTGATGATCTTCTTCTTCGTCATGCCGGCGATGATCGGCGGGTTCGGCAACTGGTTCGTGCCGCTGATGATCGGCGCGCCGGACATGGCCTTCCCGCGCATGAACAACATCTCGTTCTGGCTGCTGGTCTCGTCCTTCATCCTCTTGATGACCTCGACCTTCGTCGATGGCGGTCCGGGCAAGGGCTTCGGCGGCGGCTGGACGATGTATCCACCGCTATCGACCACCGGACACACCGGGCCGGCGATGGACTTCGTCATCCTGGCGCTGCACCTGGCCGGCGCCAGTTCGATCCTGGGCGCCATCAACTTCATCACCACCATCTTCAACATGCGCGCGCCGGGCATGACCCTGCACCGGATGCCGCTGTTCTGCTGGTCGGTGTTGGTGACGGCCTTCCTGCTGCTCATGTCGCTCCCCGTCCTGGCGGGAGCGCTGACCATGCTGCTGACCGACCGCAACTTCGGGACGCACTTCTTCGACTGGCAGAACGGCGGCGACCCGGTGATGTACCAGCACCTGTTCTGGTTCTTCGGGCACCCAGAAGTCTACATCATGATCCTGCCGGGGTTCGGGATCGTCAGCCACGTCATCTCGACGTTTTCCAGGAAGCCCATCTTCGGCTACCTCGCCATGGTCTACGCCATGGTGGCGATCGGCTTCATCGGCTTTTTGGTCTGGGCGCACCACATGTACACCGTGGGTATGCCGGTGAACCTGCAGGCCTATTTCGCGGCGGCCTCGATGGTGATCGCTGTGCCGACTGGCGTGAAGGTGTTCTCCTGGATCGCCACCATGTGGGGCGGCTCGATCACCTT
The DNA here is from genome assembly GCA_036509495.1 of Caulobacteraceae bacterium. Taxonomy (GTDB): domain Bacteria; phylum Pseudomonadota; class Alphaproteobacteria; order Caulobacterales; family Caulobacteraceae; genus JANWHQ01. The sequence goes on along the minus strand of DATCFQ010000195.1, from coordinate 26 downwards.
CACCGTGCCGATGCTCTGGTCGATTG
>DATCFQ010000194.1:0-7828 GCA_036509495.1 Caulobacteraceae bacterium | reverse complement strand
CGCCACGCTGAGATGGGGGAACAGGCCGATGCCCTGGAACACATAGCCGATGCGTCGGCGCAGCTCCGGCGCCGGCAGGCCCTCGGCCGGGGCGCCCTCGACCAGCACCTGGCCGCGGTCCGGCTCGACCAGGCGGTTGATCAGCTTCAGGGTGGTGGTCTTGCCCGAGCCCGAGGCGCCGACCAGGGCCAAAAAGCCGCCGGCCTCGACCGACAGGCTGACCCCGTCCACGGCGAAGCTGCGGCCGCCGTCGAACGACTTGCCGACATCCCGAAGCTCGATGATCGCCCCCCCGGACATCCGCTTCAGCCGGTGGTCAGATAGTGCACGCTGAACAGCTTGGCCGGGTCGGTGAACACCGCGGCAGGCTCGAATCCCGCCGCCCGCGCCAACTCCTGGAACTGGTCGATCCCGTATTTGTAGGAGTGCTCGACGTGGACGCGTTCGCCGCGCTCGAAGGCGAAGTCGCGGCCGGCCAGGCGCACCGCCTGGGACCTCAGACTGCGAAGATGGATCTCGATGCGGCCTCGGCCCTGGTCGTAGCGGGCCTCGTGGCGGAAGCCGCCCAGGTCGAAATCGGCGCCCAGCTCGCGGTTGGCTCTGGCGAACAGGTTCTGGCTGAAGGCGGCGGTGACGCCCTGGCCGTCGTCATAGGCGGCGTGCAGCAGGCCGACGTCCTTCTTCAGGTCGACGCCGACCAGCATGGCCGCGTCCGGCCCGAGCCGCCGCGCCCACAGCTTCAGGAAGTTGAGCGCCGCCTCCGGCTCCAGATTGCCGATGGTCGAGCCGGGGAAGAAGGCCAGCCGCCGGCCGCCGCCGCCGAGCTCGGGCAGGGGAAAGGCCGCGGCGTAGTCGGCGCAGATGGCCGCCACCTCCAGGCCCGGGAAGTCCTCGGCCAGGTGCGCAGCGGCGCGCAGCAGGTGCTCGCGCGAGACGTCGACGGCGACATAGGCCGCCGGGCGCTCGAACGCCTCCAGCAGGGTCCGCACCTTGATCGAGGAGCCGGAGCCCAGCTCGATCAGCTGGGCGGCCGGCCCGACCCGGCGGGCGATCTCGCCAGCGCAGGCGGCCAGGATGCCGGTCTCGGTGCGGGTCGGATAATATTCCGGCAGCTCGCAGATCTGGTCGAACAGAGCCGAGCCGCGCTCGTCGTAGAGGAAGCGGCAGGGGATCGCCTTATCGGGCCGCGACAGGCCCTCCAGCACCGCGTCGAGGAAGCTCTCCTCCTCGGCCGCGTGGTCGTGGAAAGCGATCAGACCGGTTTCGGCGGGGGACATATCAAGCATCGGCGGCGAGCCTCACGCCGGAGAAGGCCCACCGGGCGGCGGGCGGGAAGAAGTTGCGGTAGGTGATGCGGATGTGGTCGCGAGGGGTCACCGCGGCGCCGCCGCGCAGCACCATCTGCCCCGACATGAACTTGCCGTTGTATTCGCCGACCGCGCCCTCGGGCGGCCGATAGCGCGGATAGGCGGTGTAGGGGCTCATGGTCCATTCCCAGAGATCGCCGATCATCTGGCTGAGGCCGCCGCCGGACGACGGCCGCGGGTGATAGCGCCGGCCATCGGCCAGCTCGCCTGGAGCCTTGGCCTTGAACGTCGCCGCCTCCCATTCCGCCTCGGTCGGCAGGCGCGCGCCGGACCAGCGGGCGAAGGCGTCGGCCTCGTAATAGCTGAGGTGGCAGACCGGCTCGGCCGGATCGAGCGGCCTTGGTCCCGAGAGGGTGAAGATCTCCCGGCCGCCGGCCTCGGCCGGGCGCCAGTAGAGCGGGCAGGTCCAGCCCTGGGCTCCGATCGCCGCCCAGCCGTCCGACAGCCAGAGTTCGGGCCGGGCGTAGCCGCCGTCCTCGATGAAGGCGAGATAGTCGCCGCAGGAGGCTAGGCGGCAGGCCAGGCGGAACGGTTCGATCCAGACCTTGTGGCGCGGCCCCTCGTTGTCGAAGGCGAAGTCCTGGCCGTCATGGCCGATCTCGACCAGGCCGCCGTCGAAGTCGAGCCACTCGAGCGGCGGCGCGGCGGCCGGCGCGGACGCCTCCGGCGCCGGCGCATAGGCCGGCAACAGCGGGTTGGTCCAGAACACGTGCTTGATGTCCATCAGGATCAGCTCCTGATGCTGCTGTTCGTGGTTCAGCCCCAGTTCGACCAAGGGCTCGATGCGCGCCCAATCGGCGGCGGAGGCCTCGGCGATCAGCCGCGCCATGGCCGCGTCGACATGGGCGCGGTAGGCCAGCACATGCTCCAGCGCCGGGCGTGACAAGAGGCCCCTTTGAGGCCGCGGATGCCGCTCGCCGACCGCCTCGTAGTAGGAGTTGAACAAATAGCCGAACACCGGGTCGAACAACGGGTAGCCGGGCAGATTGGGTTCGAGCAGGAAGGTCTCGAAGAACCAGGTGACGTGCGCCAGGTGCCACTTGGTGGGGCTGACGTCGGGCATGGACTGGATCTGCTGATCCTCGGCGCTCAGGGGCGCGGCCAGACGCAGGCTCTCGTCCCGCACGGCTCGGAAGCGGGACACCCATCCGTTGCGGGCGTCGGTTTCTGCCAGTGGCGCGACGGACGCCGAGACTTCTGCGGTCATATTGCGCCCCTGGGCCCGACCGGGGCCTGCGACTTACGCGAGCACCAAAACGCGCTAGAGCCCGAGGGGCTCCGCGTGTATCGAACGAAACGCGAACACCTTGTCGCCCAGCAGGCGAACGGAGGTCAAGTAAGCACGCGGACCCTCGACGGGAAGCTTTCCTTGAGCGTGGCCGTGGCCGACTATCGTTTCAGGCCTGTTTGGATGGAGCCGCCGCGCCGATGGATCTGAACCTCGAGGACCGGGTCGTGCTGGTCACCGGCGCCAACCGGGGGATCGGCCGCGCCATCGCCGAGGCCGTCGCCCGGGAGGGTGCCAAGGTCGCGGTGATCGGCCGCGATGCGGCGGCCGGCGCCGAAACCGTCCAGGCGCTCGGGCGAGAGCGGGCGAGCTGGCATCTCTGCGACGTGGCGGACGAGCGCCAGACCGCCGCCATGGTCGCCGAGGTGGCTGACCGCCACGGCCGCATCGATGCGGTGGTCAACAACGCCGGCCGCTTCGGCGGCAGCCCGCTGGCCGAGCTGAAGCCCGAGGCCCTGCGCGAAGGCCTGGACACCAAGGTGGTCGGCGCCCTCTCGGTCACCCAGGCGGCCCTGCCCCACCTGCGCCGCAGCGACCAGGCGCGGGTGCTGAACATCTCCGGGGTCACCGCTCAGAGGATTACGCCCGGGGTGGCGGTCACCGCCATCGCCAACTCCGGCATGGTCACCCTGACCGCCTATCTCGCCCGCGAGCTGATCGAAGACCGGATCAATGTGAACTGCCTGATCCCGGGCTACACCTTGACCGGCGCCTGGCAGGGACGCGCCGAGGCGCTGGCGGCGGCGGAGGGGTTATCGTTCGAGGCGGCCTGCCAGGAAATCCTGAAGCGGCAGGACATGGGCCACAGCCGCTGGGGCCAGGCGCACGAGATCGCCGAGGTCGCAGCCTTCCTGCTCTCGGCCCAGGCCGGGTTCGTCAATGGCGCGAGCTTCCGCGTCGACGGCGGCCAGTTCCTGGCGATCCAGCGCTGATCAGCCGCCCGTCCAGGCCCTCACCAGCGAGACGCCGAACGCCCCGAACTCGCCCCACACCAGGGCCGATGCCGCGAAGAGAAACATGAGGGCGACCGCCGACAAGGCGGTCAGGGTCCTGTGAGCCATAATCCGTGTCCCTCCCCGGACCCGAGCTTATGCCGTCCGTCTGTCGCGGACTGAGGCGATGGTGCGGGGCGTCGCGGTGGCTGGCAACGCCTAACGCGCGTGGGGCGACGGCGAGAGCCTTTCTAGAGCGCCGCGGCGGCGACGAAGCGGGCCGGCGTCTCGTGCGACTTGAGGAAGTCGGATGCGAGCTGGGCGAAGCGCGGCTCGGACAGGGCGGAGAAGTGATTTCCCGGCGTGCGCATGAGCGCGCCGTCCGCCAGCAGGCCCGCCAGCAAGGCGGGAGAGCCTTCGAGATCGTCCTTGACAGCATTGAGGATCAGCGTCGGCGTCCGGATCTGGGCAAGTTCCGCGCGGGTGGTCGAGACCTGCGAGCGCAAGGCCGCGATCAAGGCCGCCGGCTTGAGCTTCTGCAGGCGGATGGCGGATTGCACCGCCACCCCCAGGTGCGGATCGCGCGCGTTGCGGCCGGTGCGGATGGTCCCGATATTGGCCGTCGCCAGACGTTCGACATCGATGATCCCATCAAGGCCCGTGCCGCCCAGGACGCAGCGCTCCGGCCGGCCGCCGCGGACCATGACCCGGATGGCGGTCCGGGCTCCGATGGCATAGCCGAACAGATGATAGCTCCTCAGCTTCAGGGTGCGGATCAGAGCCTCCACATCCATGGCCAGCACGTCCTTGGGATAGGGGCCGGGCGGCGCCGCCGACAGGCCGTGGGCCCGGGCGTCCGGCGCGATCACTGAAAAGCCGGCTCCCACCAGGGTCTGGGCGACGCCGGTGTTGAACCAGGCCCGCGGCCCGTCGTTCAGGAAGCTGTGCAGCAGGATGACCGGCGGGCCCTTGCCCATGCTCCGATAGAACAGCTGGGCGCCGTCGAAGCCGGCATACTGGCCGCCCTGAGCCTCCAGGGGCGTGGCCGCACGCGCCGCGCCGGCGGCCAATGTCGCCAGCGCCGTGGCCAAGGCTCTCCTGCGGCTGAAAAGCATGTGTGGATCAGATAGCCAAACATCGGGCGGAAAACACAAAAATCGACAGAGGTCCAGTCAGGTCGCCCGCTTGGCGAGGGTCTTAGCCGATCTCGGACCGGGTGCGACGGACCCGAAGCGGCGGTGGATCGTTTAATCCGGACGTCCGCACCGGAGAGCGTCGTGAGAGTCCTGCTTGCCGCCGCCATCGCCGTCTTCAGCCTTGCCGGCGGGACCGCCCTCGCCCCGGCGCCATCCGCGGCGCAGCCAGCGCCCCAGGCCCAGTCGGCGGGCCTTTGCGTGCTGCTTGGTGAGAAGGGCGAGGTGATCGAGGCCAGGCTCGCCCAGACCTCGGGCGATCCGGATCTGGACCAGAACGCCATCGCCCAGGCTCGCAAGCTGCAATGGAGCCCGCCCTATCCCCAGCCAGGTTGGCTCGGCGTGCGGATCACCCTGAGCGACACCGGCCCCGGCGACGCGCCGGCCGGCGTCCCGCCCCACTGCAGCGCCGCCTCCCAGGCGGTCCCCGCCGACGCCATCTGAACTCTCGCCGCGCGTCAGGTCGGCAGCGGACCCTGGTCGTCGCGGCCTGGCGGCTGGGTCGCGGCGTCGGCGGGCTGGCGCAGGAACGGCAGCATCCGCCAGAGCACGGGGCTGCCGTCGAACTGATGCTTCAGCGCTCCGGCGACGTGCAGGGCCAGATTGATCAGGGCGATCCACACCAGGATGAAAATGTGGATGTGCTTCAGCTGGCCAGTCACCGCGTGGGCCGCGGGCTTGGCAAGATGCGACAGCACCGGCATGGCCGGCCACGCCAGACCCCAGAAGGGAATGTCTTCGTGGCGGACCGAAACCAGCGCCCAGCCGGTCAGGGGCATGACCAACAGCAGGATATAGAAGAGCCAGTGGCTGGCGCGGGCCAACACCCGCTCCCAGAGGGCCAGGGTCCGCGGCAGGGGCGGCGCCGGATGGGTCAGGCGCACGCCGATGCGGATCAGCACCAGGATCAGGGTGGTCAGGCCGATGGTGACGTGGATGTTCTGGACCTGGTCCTGCAGCGGGGAATGGTCCGGCACGACCTCGTTCATGTACCAGCCGAGGCCGATCTGGACGACGATCAGGACGGCGATGGTCCAGTGCAGCACCATCGACACCGCGCCGTAGCGCTTGTCCGCGGCCGAGCTGATCGCCATGCAATTTCCCTTCTCTGCCCGGCCCAGGCTCCGCTGTCGCGCCGGGGGCGCACGGACCTGGCGCGGTCTGGGCTCAGTCGTATCCCGCGGACCGAAGCCGATCCAGCGATAGCAGTTGCGCCTGCATATGAAGAGGCGTAGAGGCGCCCGCCGAATGTCGCTCGTGGCCTCTTCCGGCCGTTTGGAGCATTTCAAGGTCCATGACGAGCGACAGCGCTCTCGCCGATTCCGGTGAGGCTCGACCAACGCCCAAGACCGGCCATGCCTCGCACGGGCCGTTCCTGGGCCTCGCCCTGGGCGCCATGGGCGTGGTGTTCGGCGACATCGGCACCAGCCCGCTCTACGCCTTCGGACAGGGTCTGAGAGCCGCCACCGTCCACGGGGCGCAAACGTCCGCCATCGTCGGCGTGATCTCGCTGATGCTGTGGTCGCTGATGGTGGTGGTCACCGTGAAGTACGCCACCGTGATCATGCGGGCGGACAACAAGGGCGAAGGCGGCATCCTCGCCCTCATGGCCCTGGCGCAGCATGCGCTCGGCGGCCGCACGCGCTGGATCTTCTTCCTGGGGGTGTTCGGCGCGGCGCTGTTCTACGGCGATGCGCTCCTGACGCCGGCGGTCACCGTGCTCTCCGCGGTCGAGGGCCTGCGAAGCATCCCGCACATCGGCCCGCACGTGACCCACGCCATCGTCTTGATCACCAGCCTGGTCATCCTGATCAGCCTGTTCGTCGCCCAGTCCCGCGGCACGGCCAAGGTCGCCAAGCTGTTCGGCCCGGTGTGCCTGATCTGGTTCGTCTCGATCGCGGCCCTCGGGATCATGCACCTGGTGCAGCGGCCGCAGATCCTGTGGGCGCTCAGCCCCTGGCCCGGCGTCAAGTTCCTGCTGACCCACGGGGTCACCGGCTTCTTCGTCCTGGGCTCGGCGTTCCTGACCGTCACCGGGGCGGAGGCCCTCTATGCCGACATGGGCCACTTCGGGAAATGGCCGATCCGGGCGGCGTGGCTGTTCGTGGTCTTCCCGTGCCTGACCCTGAACTACCTGGGCCAGGGGGCCTTCGCCCTCACCCAGCTGGCCCAGCACGGACCGATCCTCGGGCCCCACAACTGGTTCTACGAGCTGGCCCCGGCCATGGTCCGCGTGCCGCTGCTGATCTTGGCCACCTTCGCCGGCATCATCGCCAGCCAGGCGGTGATCACCGGCTCCTATTCGCTGACCAGCCAGGCCATCCAGCTCGGCCTCTTGCCCCGCCTGGAGGTGCGCCAGACCTCGGCCAGCCACGCCGGCCAGATCTACATGCCGCAGGTCAACATCATCCTGGCCATCGGCGTGGTCCTGCTGGTGGCCATCTTCAAGAGTTCAGGGGCCCTGACCCAGGCCTATGGCATCGCGGTGTCCGCCACCATGTCGGTGGACACCTCGCTGGCCTTCATCGTCATGTGGAAGCTGTGGAAGTGGCCGGTCTGGGCGGCGGTCCTGGTCTCGGCGCCCTTGATCTGCCTGGACCTCACCTTCTTCAGCGCCAACCTGCTCAAGATCTTCGAGGGCGGCTTCGTCCCGTTGCTGCTCGGCGCCGGCATGTTCGCCATGATGTACACCTGGGTGCGCGGCACCAACCTGCTCACCCTGAAGACCAGCCGGGAGTCTCCGCCGCTCAAGGATTTCGTCCGCCTGATCTCCGAGCGGCCGCCGACCCGGGTGAAGGGCACCGCGGTGTTCCTGACCTCCGACATCGAGCGCACACCGGCGGCGCTGCTGCACAACCTCAAGCACAACCAGGTGCTGCACGAGCAGAACATCATCATGACCGTGCGCACCGCCGATACGCCCCGGGTGCCCGCCTCCGAGCGGCTGAAGGTCGAGAGCGTCAACGACAGCTTCAAGACCGCGGTGGCGACATTCGGCTTCATGGAGAGCCCGAACGTGCCGGAGGCCCTGCGGCAGGGCCGCCTGGC
>DATCFQ010000193.1:0-10765 GCA_036509495.1 Caulobacteraceae bacterium | reverse complement strand
TCGCTGCCGATGTCCAGTTCGCCGCCGGCCAGGTAGATCCACTCGGTCTCGAGCGCGACATCCTTGGCGTTCGAGAAGCTGAGCTTGCCCTTGATGGTCAGGCTGCGCAGCGCGGGCGGGCTGACGTCGAGGACGACGTTCTGGTCCTTGCCGATGATCACCGCGTCGCCTTCGCGCGGGACCTTCCTGTCAGGCCAGGACTTGGGATCGGACCAGCGCGATTGGCCGACCGCCGAAGACGCCGCCGCGGGCGCCTGGGCGGGCGCCGCCATGTTCATGTGGTCGTGGGTTTCCTGGGCGCCGGCTTCGCTGGCGATCCCCAGCAGAAGGGACGCAGGAACAAGCAGGGCCAGACGAAGCAGGCGAGGTTGGAGTCGCATCGGTCGTTTCCCCCGGTCGGAACTGTCAGTGTCCCTTACCTTCTGAGCGGAGTTTTGCAGCGGACGGGCCGATTGCCAAGCCGCTCGCGGTCGCAGGCCGATAGGATTTAAGCGTCGGGAGGCTTCGATCGCCCTGAAAGGTCGGCTTCGGCCGCCCCGTCGACCGCGCAATAGACAGGCCGCATCGCGGTCTCCCTGCGCGGCTTGCCGTTTCGATCCTCTCCAAGCGCCCGACGCGCCTCGGCCTTCGGCGCTGTTCAGCTCCCCGGCCTCTTCCTCCCACAATTCGGCGTCGTGCAGACCGTCACCTCGTGGATGTAGCGGGTCTTGCCGCCCTCGATCCGGAACATCTGGCTGGCCGGGGTCCCCGGATCGACCGGCAACCCGGCATCGAGCCAGGGGAAGTTGTGGAAGATGCTGACGGCGCCGATGGTCTCGTCGATCACATAGCGGCGATGGCCCACTTTGAGCTTCTGCGGGAACGCCCCCATGTCGCAGGTATTGCCCTGCGGATTGCGGCTGCCGGTGTCGATGCGGCCTTCGAGCCGGGCGCAGGGCGTCCCATGCGGCACCGGGAGCTCAGGGTTTCCCCAATTGTCCAGGTAGGCATCGGCCGCCGCCTGGATGACCGCTCGCGTGTCGCGCTTGTCCTTGGGGATCTCGTCCCAGTTCTGGCTCCGCGTGACGGCCAGGTGCTCGGCCGCTCCGAACATCCAGTCCCCCGCGTCCGTCACCACCGACTCCATCTTCGACACCTTGCCGCCCCTGGTGACCTCCATGCGGGTATGGATCACGTACGGGTGCGGGTCGGTGGCCGCCACCACCTCCGTGAAGGTGGCGCACTGCGTGGTGTCGAGGAAGCTGCGGGTGAAATCGACCTTCAGGGCTGCGGCCAACACGCCCTTGCCGATGGCCATGGCCTGGTCGTTCTCCGCGTAGGACGCGCCCCTCGCCAGAGGCACCATGGCGGGTTTCCCGGTCGATTGGGCCTTCACATAGGTGTCGGCCAGCTTGCGGAGCATCCCGCGGTTGCATTCCGCCCGAGCATTCGCCGCGAAGGCCACGCCGGCGAGGACCATCGAGCCCGTGATCGTGACCCTTGCCAACATCGACAGTCGGCAGCGCCATTCTCTTGATTTCGTCATTTGCCCCGCCTTCGCCCATTCACTTGTCGAATGCGGATGGCGGTGGTCCCCCTGCCATCCGGAACGACACGCCCCGCTTCTCTTATGAGCCATAGCTAACCGCGAAAGAACGCCGCTCGCCAGCGCCATCGTGTACGCATGTCGGCTTCACGTGCGTGTCGAGGGACGGTTCGTCGTGAATGATGCCGCTCTGAAGGTGCAGTCGGCGTGCGCAGGGTGCGGACTGGCCGGTGTGCTCGAGGGGGGGGTGGGCCAGCAACGCGCCGATGGCCGTGATCTCTGATCTCGGGGACAGGAGCACCTGTCCCCATCTGCTCGAAGAGCTGATGCAGATCCATAAGCCGGAATGCTTTGCCGTGACCGGTGGCCCAGGCTCCGGCAAGACCACTTTGCTTGCCCATCTCGGGGCATGCGGGATTGCAATCGCACCGGACAATGCGCGCGCTGTCATCCAGGCTGCGGGCGAGCGGCCGGAGCCCTATCACTTCTGCAACCTCGTCTTGTCGCGTGATGTCGCTGCGTTTCACAACGCGCGGGGCCTGACCCTTTTCGACCGTAGCCTCGTGGACGTGTGGGGGATGGCGCGGGTCTACCGGGTCGAGTTGCCTGACGCCCACGTTGCGGTTCGCGATCTGCGGCTCAACCGCATGGCCTTCGTCGCTCCGCCATGGCGTGAGGTCTACCGCACGGACGCCGAGCGCGACCAAACCTGGGGCGACGCGGTCACCGCGTACGAGGCGTCGGTCCTGGCATATCAGCAAGCCGGATACGACCTGGTCGAGCTTCCACGTCTCGATGTGGCGCAGCGCGCCGAGTTCGTGATCGAACGGATTGGCCTTTGACGCGCTCCCCGCCCGAAGTCACTCTCAACGGCGCAGGAAAAGGGGGCAGCGTGCGTCGTCCTGGCAAATATGATCCGCTCCGTGAGCACTTGGCAGCTCAGCGATCGATGGTCCTGCGGATGAGTTTTGAACGCATTGCAGCCTTGGTCGGCGCCCTTCCCCAGTCAGCGTTCAAGTACCCGGCTTGGTGGGCGAACGAGCGGAACGAAGGCACGGCTCAGGTCCACTGCAAGGCGTGGTTGGACGCCGGATACAAAGCTCGGCCGAACCTGAAGGCCCAAACGGTCACCTTCGAACGCGATTAGCCCTGGCAGCCTAGTCGATCCGGGTCCGATCGCTACGCGGCATAGGTCACGGTGACAGCTGTTTGGACTGCGCCCCCATGGTCAGGTGAGCGCGCGCCCAGTCTCCCAGCGCAGGCGCCAGGTCGGCCCCACCGGATCGCGCGCTCGACTTGACCATCCAGAACCGATTCCGACACTCTCGCTCGAGACAGGGAGGGCGGAGTGTTCAACTTCAAGCCGTTGGCGGCGGCCGTTGGTTTGGTCTGCCTGCCGTCTGCGCTCCTGGCGCAGCCAGCCGCACCAAAGCCGGTGATCATGCCGGGGCCTGCGCCCGACTACGCCCGGCCGGACCATTGGCTTTGCCGGCCCGAAAACATGACGGCGTGCACGACCAGGCTCGACGCTACCGTGATCGCCGCCGATGGCGCCCTCGCGGTCGAGCCCTGGCGGCCCGCGGCCAATCCCTCGATCGACTGCTTCTACGTCTATCCGACCGCTTCGTTCGACCCAGCCTCCAACAGCGATCTGATCCCCGGCCCCGGCGAAGAGATTGCGATCGCCCGGGCGCAGTTCGCGCGCTTCGCCAGCGTCTGCCGGCTGTTCGCGCCGATGTATCGATCCCGCACTGCGACCGCCTTGCGCGGGCAAATGCCGCCGGGGGACGGGGAGATGGCCTACGCCGACGTGGCCAAGGCCTGGGCCTACTATCTCGCGCACGACAACCACGGCCGGGGCGTGGTCTTCGTCGCCCATTCCCAGGGATCGAGCATCCTGCGTCGCCTGATCGCCGAGAGGATCGACGGCAAACCCGAACAGGCGCTACTGGTCTCGGCCCTGCTCGCAGGAACCAACCTCGGCGTGCCGCCGGGCAAGGATGTCGGCGGCGATTTCAAGTCGATCCCGCTCTGCCGCAAGCTCGCGCAGACCGGTTGCGTCATTGTCTGGAACAGCTATCGCAGGAATACGCCGCCGCCCTCGAACGCCGTCCTTGGCGGCCCGCGGAAGGATGGCCTGGTCAACGCCTGCGTGAACCCGGCCGCGCTCGCGGGCGGCGGGGCGCCGCTCGACCCCTACCTGCGCACCACCTGGGACGCCGGCAAGCCGATCGCCTGGACGAGGACGGCCAAACCCATCGCGACGGATTTCGTCCAGGTTCCGGGGCTGCTTACCGGCGAATGTCTGAGCGATTCCAATGGATCATACCTGGCCGTCACGGCGCGCCGCGATCCAGCCTCCGCGCGGGTCCAGGACGTCCAGGGCGATGTCGTAGGGTCCGATGGGAAGATCATGCACGAGTGGGGGCTTCACATGCTCGATGTCGATCTGGTCATGGGCGACCTGCTACACGTCGTGAGCAGGCAGGCGAAGGCCTGGGGGGTGTCGCGCGGCGAAACAGTCGGCGAGCGAGGCCGATAAGGCCCAGACTTACAAATGCATTCCACCGGGAAGAAGGACCTGGCGCCGGATCGCCCGGCCGGCCTACGCCAGCTCGCCCGGCGCCTCGTCGGCGGCGACGCCTTTGCCCGGGCCGCGACTGCATTTGATTCTATTCACCGAGGGGGCGAAGGGCATGTTTCGGTGGCCCAGAGCCGGCCCCTGGACCTCCAACCCCGAAAGCCCGCTGAACGGCGCCCCAGCCATGGCTGTCGAATATCGTGCGGTAGATATCGCGGACTACCGCCTCCTTGTTTCGATTGTAATCCCGCATGTTGGTGACGCCGATCCTCGCCTCGTCCTTCACACGCGCATAGCGCGCGCAGTCTCCCGGATGAGCGCGAAGCCAATCCCGGAAAAGTATGTGACGGGCGTGCTCGGGGCAGTTACGGCCAAAGACGTGCAGGTTGATCCGGGGCCGGTCGTGCCGCAGCATCCGGTGCTGGTACCAAGTCCGCTCGCGGATGGTCAGCACATAGCCGAGCGGCGCCAACGCCGGAACGTAGGCCTGTTCCTGGGTCGGATCGTCGACGATCAGGTCCATGTCGATGACGGGTTTTGCGGGCAGGTTCGGCACGGCCGTGGAGCCGATATGCTCGATGTTCAGGGCGATGCCTGGCAGCGCCTGAGCGATCAATGCCTTTCCGGCCTCGAAGAGCGCAGGCCAGTCGGGCGAATATGCCGCTATCTCGATGGCCTCGGCTGCCGGAGCGCCGGACACCCATGGATCTTCGTCCGGGTCGCCATCGGCAAAAGTCGTGATGGCCGACGGAGGCGGCCAATCTTCAATTCGCCCGGCCATCAGGCCTCCTCCCAAGATAGCGCCCGCTATTCCGCATATTCTCGCCGTGCGCGACGGCGGAAAACGACCCTGAGCTGTACCTAGGAATGTCCGCAAGTGGCCGCGGTGACAACCGCAACGGCCTTGACGAAGTCACCTAGAGGTTAGGCGCGGTCCGACCTGAGCGGCCGTTGGCGGAGTCGGCGCGGGGGCGATGTCACGGCCGACCGGTGTCCGATCCGATCGCCGGACGCAACAGGGATGCCCCTCTCGACAGCCAATGTTTATGAGCCCAAGCTGCCACGCGGCAGGAGGTGCTGACATGCGCAAGCGCAAGCTCGCTATTCTTCTCGCATCCTCGATGGGGCTAGTATGGGCCGCTGACTTGGCCCTCGGCATTGGGCTCGCCTTGGCACACAGACCCTTCGTTATCCCTCTGCTTAGCATGTCCGCCTGCATCCCTGCGCTGGTCGTCGCAGGGCTAGCTTGGCATGGGCGGTTGCCACCAAGGTGCAGCCATTCGGCCTGAGCACTGCTCGCCACCCGGGACGAGTACATCTGCTCGGAATATGTCGCCAAGTGCTTCGCCAAGGCGGGCCTGAAGATCCCGTGGGATGGGCTGGGGTTCGTGGCCCCGGGAGATTTCGCGGCGGCGCCGGATGTGAATGCTGTGGCGCAGATCAAGACGCGGTAGGGGGATCGGGTGTTGGTCCGCTCGTGGCGCGAAGGCAAACCGCGTCGAACCGACTTAACGCCTCGCGTCCGGCTCGCTAGAATAGCTATCGACAGCGCGTGGGGTGATCATGAAACCAGCGATTATCGTAGGGCTCGCAGTGTGCGCCGTGGTTGCCGGATCTGCCTTTGGTCAGGAACGCAGATACCTGGTTACGGTCGCGCCTCAGGCCAGGGAGCGCGGCTTTGAGAAGCTGAATGTCTCGAAGGCGACCGTTGGAACCAACCCGATCCGTATCTGGGCCAATACGGCGATAAACCCCGATTGTTCTGTACAAGGTTCCGGGGCCTCGCTCGCATTGGTGTCCCCGCCGATCCACGGAACGGCGAATGTCATCGATGATCCGTATTTCGCGAGCTTCCCTCGGGGTAACCCGCGGTCAGCCTGCAACGACCGGAAAGTGCCGGGTCACCAGGCCTTCTACACGGCGGCTGCCGGATTCAGCGGTCACGATCGCCTCCTCTTGAGGGGCACGAGCCCGGACGGACGCGTTCGCGACATCTCGGTGGACATCGACGTGCGCTGAGGGACGCGCGCTCGGGCAAACGATCGCTCCTCGAGCCGCCGCTCATAGCCGTTCCCGGTCTTCCTCGGCGTCCGCTTGCGGGGGCTGCGGCGCCCGGTGATCGGCGATGGCCCTGCGGGCCTCCTGGTTTCGGCCATGGCCGATGAAGGCCGCGGCCACCGCCGCCGCGCCGAAGCCGGCCGCCGCCCCGACGCCCAGCGCCCAGCGCGGCCCGAAATGGTCCGCGACCCAGCCGACGATCGGCGCGCCGATAGGGGTCCCGCCCAGCGCTATGGCGAGGCGAAGCGCCATGACCCGGCCGCGCATCGACGGCTCGGTCGACAGCTGCATCAGGCTGTTGCTGGCGTTGAGGAAGGTCAGGGCCGCCACGCCGATGACCACCAGGGCGCCGGCGAACGACCAATAGCCCGGGGCGATGGCGGCCAGGGTGCAGCCGACCCCGAATACGCCCGCCCCGAGCAGCAGCGAGCCGAACCCGATCCGGCGACGGGCGGCCGCGATCAGCGCGCCGGACAGGGTGCCGACCGCCATGATCGACGACAGCAAGCCGAAGCCGCGCGCGTCGGTATGCAGGACCTTGACCGCCATGGTCGCGGTGAAGATCGGGAAGTTCAGGCCGAAGGTGCCGATCAGGAACAGCATGACCAGCATGGCCTTGAGGTCGGGGCGGCCCCAGACATAGCGGAACCCTCCAGTGAAGCTTCCCTTGGCCCGATGCGCCCTGGCGTTGGGGCGAAGCTCGGACCCCCGCAGCAAACCGAGCGAGATCAGCACGGCGGCGAATGACGCGCCGTTGACCACAAAGGCCCAGCCGGTGCCGATCCCGGCGATGACCAGACCCGCAATGGCCGGTCCGACCATCCGTGCGGCATTGAACGAGGTCGAATTCAGCGCGACCGCATTGGATAGGTCTTCGTCGCGGACCAGCTCGGCGACGAAGGTCTGGCGCACGGGCGCGTCGAAGGCGGCGGCGCAGCCTTGGAGGAAGGCCAGGACATAGACGTGCCAGAGCTGGACCGCGCCGCTGACCACGAGAGCGCCCAGGATCAGCGCCAGCGCGCCCATGCTCGCCTGGGTGGCTATCAGGATCTTGCGCTGGTTGAAGTGATCGGCGGCGAAACCGGTCCAGGGCAGCAACAGCAACTGGGGCCCGAACTGCAGCGACATCACGATGCCCACGGCCGAGGCGCTGTGGTGGGTCAGCTGGGTGAGCACCAGCCAGTCTTGAGCCATGCGCTGCATCCAGGTCCCGACGTTGGAGACCAGGGCGCCGGCCGCCCACAGGCGGTAGTTGAAGCTCCCCAGCGAACGGAAAACGCCGGACATCGAGATGCTTGACCGATGGGGCGCCTGGCCCCAGCCCTGCGGAGCGCGCGGGCCGCGCACCCTCAAGGCTGGCGATCCTCGTCCGCTTCCTCGTCCCGCGCGTCGATGCGGCCTTCGAGGTCGTTGTCGTCGACCGCCAGGCCATCGCAGTCCGTGACCTCGAAGGGCACGCCGTCGGCGGCCAGCTCACGCCACTTCTGCAGGGCGGCTTCTTCGGTCGGAGCCGTGTAGGTCACGGCCCGGCCAGGGTGGCGGGCGGATATGCGGTAGGGCATGGCCCATCCTACGCGCGGTGCGCTTCAAGCGCGATGGCCGCCGGGGGCCGTGGCCAGCCAGACCATGTGATGGGCGCCTTTGCGACCGCCGCTGGAGCGCACCCTTGCCTCGCGCACCGCATAGCCGGCCCGGCGCAGACGCCGGGTGAAGGCCGGATCGGCCGCGGAAGACCAGACCGCCAGCACGCCTCCCGGCTTCAGGGCGCGGCGGGCGGCCATCAGGCCCGGGGCGTCGTAGAGCCGATCGTTGGCCTGGCGGCTCAAGCCCTCGGGGCCGTTGTCGACGTCGAGCAGGATGGCGTCGTAGTCACTCTGCGCCGCGTGGATCAGCGCGGCCACGTCGCCTTCCCGGAGCGTGACGCGAGGATCGCCCAGGCAGTCGCCGCCCAGGTGGGCCATCGGCCCGCGCGCCCAGGCGATCACCGCAGGGACCAGCTCGGCCACCGTCACCCTGGCCTTGGGGCCCAGGCTTTCGAGCGCCGCCCCGAGGGTGAAACCCATGCCGAACCCGCCGACCAGCACATGGGGGGCGGGCCGATCCTGCAGCCCGGCGCAGGCTAATGTGGCCAAGGCCTTCTCCGACCCGTTCGAGCGGCTGTTCATCAGTTCGGCCGCGCCCGACAGGATGGAGAACTCCGCGCCGCGCTGCATGAGCCTGAGTTCGCCGCCGCCGTCCGGCATGGTCGCGGTGTCGATCAGCGACCAGCGGATCATGGCGACGGCAGCCCTTTTTGGGCGCCAGCGTCCAGGCCAACATCGCACGGCATCGAGCGCACCTCCGGTCGCCCCCGATTAGCCTTCTGCGCATCGGGGCCGCAACCGGGCCATGCTTGGCCGGAGCCGCGCGGAGGCTGCCCGGGTGACGGAGACGCGAAACATGCAGGCTGCGGGCCGCCGCCCACCGTAAATACGGTGCATTTACGGTGCGTGGGCAGGTCAGGCGTCGGGATCCTTGCGCTCGGACGGAAAATGCAGCCGGTCGGGGCGCAGCACCAGCACGGCCTTCAGGTCGGCCTCGTAGCTCTCGTACATTCCCAGGCCCGTGGACTCCTCGGGCGGCTTCCCATCGAGGAAGTTGTTGTAGGAGCGCGAGAACCGGCCGCTGAGCAGGGCGTTGAAGCGGGTCTCGCCGACCTGGAGCACCAGCTTGACCGCCTCGGGGCCGTGGTTGCGCGCATCGTCGAGCAGGACATTCCACCAATCGATGCTCGTCACGTTCCAGCCTTTGCTCAGCCTCGCGGGCGCGGCGTTCTTTCCCGCCCCTGGATCGCAAGCTAATCGCGCTTCGGCGCCAGCCGCTCCCCCCAAAAGGGGGTCAATACCGCGGCGGGCGACGTGCTCCAGTCCACCGTGACCGATCGGGTCCAATCTGGGGGGCGCGCTTGAGCTTACGGAACCTGACGCATCTGAGCGCTGCCGTCGCGCTCGCCGCCATGGCCCTCTCGGCCGCCGGCTGCTCGCCCAGCATGCCCAATCGGGGTCCGGCCGTGACCATCCCGCCCGGCGTGGGGCCGCAACTGACCGACGCGGACATGCCCCACCCCAAGGCCGGGCTGTGGAAAGTCCACGCGTCGGTCACCGGCGACAGCCAGACCTGCCTGTCCGGCAAAACCCTGCGCTACTTCTCGCCGCCGGCGGTCTGTACCCAGAACAGCCGCCAGGCGACCGCCGACGGCGGCGTGGTGATGGATAGCCAGTGCACCGACTCCAGCCACACCATGACCACCGCCAAGGGCGACTACCAGAGCGCCTTCTCCGTCGAATTCAGCGGCTCGGCCAAGGTCAACGGCGCGACCAGCAAGATGACCGATCACCTGGACTACAGCTACCTCGGCGCCTGCGCCGCCGGGCAGAAGCCGGACGACGTGTCGTGAGCGACGCCAGTGTAAAGGGAGGCTGGTGGGCGGGGCTCGACCGCGCACGCCAGATCATGTTCCTGGCCCTTGGCCTGATGCTGGTCTCGCAGTTCTTCCACTACCAGGGCGCCTATCTCCAGCACGGCCTGATGGGCATCGGCGGCGGAGGCGGCGGCGACCATGTGGAGCCCGACGTGGCCAGCGGGGTGGGGATCGCCACCACCACCTCGCCGATCGCCGGCGTGACCGGCTGGCATCTGCACCCCCATGCCTGGCTCGTCCTGGCCGCCCTGCTGGCGGGGTTCCTGCTCGGCCCCAAGCTGGGTCGCGGGTGGATGGCCTGGGGCTATTGGATCGGCGTCGTTGGCCTGATCACCTGCATGTTCCCGACCTCGCTGACGCTGGGGCCGCCGGGTTACGGCTACATCGCCGGGCTGGCCGCGATCGGGCTGGCCATCTGGGCGGCGCTGGTCAACCGCAAGGCGCTCAAGGGCGCGACAACAGCATGAGGACGCAACCGATGAAGATCCTCCTGGTCGGCGCCGCGGCGCTGATGCTCGCCTCGGTGGTCGCGCCGGCCTGCTCGGCCGCCGGCGCCAACTGGCTGATCGGGACCTGGCGCTACACCGGACGCGGCTATGTCGACCGCGAGGGCCACGACTGGTGCGCGCCAACCACCGAAGTCATCTTCACCGCGACCGCCAAGACCACCATCAACGCCGCGACGGCGACCACGCCCGCGGCCCGGGGGACCACGCCGGTCTACTACCTCGCGACCCCGAAGAAGGTCTATGTCTCGGCAACGGGGGCCTTCGGCAGCGGCGAGTCCTGGGATCGGCTGGGCCCCAACGAAATGGAGGACTCGACCGTCGGCCACTGCATTTTCGATCGGAAATAGGCGTCCCGGCGCGGGTGGGACGGGGAACGCGGCTCAGCCGGTCTTCGTCGGCTGTCCTGGACCGCACTGCTCGCGCACCGCCTGATCCTGTTCCTGAAGGCTGCACTGCGAATTGCCTTCCATGCCACAGACGATCCCGCCCGATAGCGCCTCGCAGCGCCAGGCGGTGACCTGCACCTTCGCCGACTGGTAGCGGAACGATCCGGTCTGGGCATAGGCTTGGCAGTCGGTCTGCGCCTGCGTCGTCGCGCGGGTCTGCGCCAGCGCCCTCGCCGCCGCTTGGTC
>DATCFQ010000192.1:0-14045 GCA_036509495.1 Caulobacteraceae bacterium | reverse complement strand
CGATCCGGACAGCGGGAAGTGTCTTCATGCGGAGCCCCCCTCCGCCGGCCACAGCCTTTCTGCACGTTGGTCTGCGCCAGGGCCGCCGCGAGCCCCGCAGCAAGCGAACGCGCCTCGCCAGTCGCCCGGAGGTGCATGAAGGACCTCCGGGGCTCGTCGTTCAGCATGCGAGATCGCCTCGCGCCAACCTTAGCGGGCGGCGCGTTCAAGAAGCTCGATGAGTTCGCTGGCCTTCCGACGCTGGTCGGCCGCGTCGCCGCTGACGATCGCGCCTTCGATGCAGCGGCCGAGGTGGTCTTTCAGCATCTCTGTCTCCGCCCGCGATAACGCGGCGCGGACCGCCTGCAGCTGGGTGAGCACGTCGATGCAATAGCGGCCGTCCTCCACCATCTTGGCGACGCCGCGGACCTGGCCCTCGATGCGGCGCAGGCGGTTGAGCAGCTTGGCCTTGTCATCCTGGATCAAACACGTTTCTCCGGTTGCCTTGATATACCCCTCCCTGGCATACTTGTAATACCCCAGACGGGTATATAGCCGAACCCTGCCGGTTGGTGCTTTCGATAGGCGGAGAAGCTGATGACCGAACACCATGCCGCTCGGCGAGACGACCATTCGCCCGAGGGCCCGACCATCGTGCGCGACCCGGTCTGCGGCATGAAGGTCGATCTGGCAAAGTCGCCGCACCACGCCGCATATGGCGGTCGCGCCTATCACTTTTGCTCGGCCGGCTGCCTGACGAAGTTCCAAGCCGACCCGGACCGCTACCTCGCACCAAAGCCCCCTCACTCGGCCACCGCCACCGCCAACGGCGGCGCGATCTATACCTGTCCCATGCACCCTGAAATCCGCCAGATCGGGCCGGGCTCGTGCCCGATCTGCGGCATGGCGCTCGAGCCGGCGACCGTGACGGCCGACAGCGGACCCAACCCTGAACTCGCCGACATGAGCCGCCGATTTTGGATCGGGCTGGCCCTGGCGGTTCCGGTCTTCGTCCTCGAGATGGGCGGGCATCTAGGCCCGCTGATGATGATCCGCCCTCAGGCGTCCCATTGGATCCAGCTCGCCCTGGCCACGCCCGTGGTGCTCTGGGCCGGCTGGCCATTCCTTCAGCGCGGCTGGACCTCGCTCGTCACCCGGCGGCTCAACATGTTCACCCTGATCGCCATGGGCGTCGGGGTCGCCTGGACCTACAGCATGGTGGCGGTCCTGGCGCCTGGCCTCTTCCCGTCCGCCTTCCGCGACAGTTCTGGCGCCGTGCCGGTCTATTTCGAGGCGGCCGCCGTCATCACCGTCCTGGTGCTGCTGGGCCAGGTCCTGGAGCTGCGGGCGCGCGAACAGACCTCGGGCGCGATCAAGGCCTTGTTGAACCTCGCGCCCAAGACCGCGCGCCGACTGCGCGAGGATGGAACCGACGAAGAGGTGACGCTCGACCTGATCCAGGTCGGTGATCGCCTGCGCGTACGTCCCGGGGAGAAGATCCCCGTGGACGGCGACCTGATCGACGGCAGGGCTTCGGTCGACGAATCGCTGGTCACCGGCGAGTCCATGCCGGTCACCAAGGAGGCGGGCGGCCAGGTGATCGCGGGCTCCCTCAATAAGAGCGGCTCATTCGTCATGCGGGCCGAAAAGGTCGGAGCCGATACCCTGTTGGCGCGCATCGTCCAGATGGTGGCCGAGGCGCAGCGCAGTCGTGCGCCGATCCAGCGCCTGGCTGACCAAGTCGCAGGCTGGTTCGTTCCCACCGTGATTGCGATCGCCGTCATCGCCGGACTGGCCTGGGCGACCGTCGGGCCGGAACCGCGTTTCACCTACGCCCTGGTCGCCGCCGTTTCGGTGCTGATCATCGCCTGTCCGTGCGCGCTCGGCCTGGCGACGCCGATGTCGATCATGGTCGGCGTCGGTCGCGGCGCCCACGCCGGCGTGCTGATCAAGGACGCGGAAGCGTTGGAGCGCTTCGAGAAGGTCGACACCCTGGTGATCGACAAGACCGGCACGCTGACCGAGGGGCGCCCATCCGTGACGGCGATCCAGACCGTCCCCGGCCAAGACGAGGCGGAGCTCCTCCGGTTAGCGGCGAGCCTGGAGCGCGGGAGCGAACATCCCCTGGCTGACGCCGTGTTGCGTGCAGCAAAGGACCGCGGGCTGACGCTGTCGGAGGCCGCTGACTTCGATTCTCCGGTTGGCAGGGGAGTGATCGGCACGGTGGACGGACGAAAGGTTCTCCTCGGCGGATCGCCGCTGATGGTCGAGCACGGCGTCGATCTCACCGTCTTGGCAAACGCGGCCGAGACCTTGCGCGAGGATGGAACGACTGCAGTCTTCGCCGCCGTCGACGGCAAGCTGGCGGGGGTCTTGGGCGTCTCCGACCCGATCAAGCCAACCACAGCAGAGGCGGTGCGGGCGCTCAAGGCCGCCGGCGTTCGGCTGGTGATGATGACCGGCGACAACCGCACCACGGCTCTTGCGGTCGCCCGCCGCCTGGGCATCGACGAGGTCGAGGCCGAGGTCCTTCCCCAGGACAAGGCCAGCGTGGTGCAGAAGCTCCGCGCTGAAGGCCGGGTCGTCGCCATGGCCGGCGACGGGGTCAACGATGCGCCTGCCTTGGCCGCCGCCGACGTCGGGATCGCCATGGGCGCCGGGTCGGACGTCGCCATCGAGAGCGCGGGCGTCACCCTCCTGAAGGGCGATCTTCAAGGGCTTGTTCGCGCCCGGCGTCTATCGCGCGCGGTGATGCGCAACATCCGCCAGAACCTGGTGCTCGCGTTTGTCTACAACGTCGCCGGCATCCCCATCGCGGCGGGCATCCTCTATCCCCTGACCGGCCAGTTGCTCTCCCCGGCGATCGCGGCCGCGGCCATGGCGTTGTCCTCCGTGAGCGTGATCACCAACGCGCTGCGGCTGCGGGCCGTGCATCTCTGACGGCCTCCCGCGGGCGCCCTGAGGACGCTTGGCTATGCCTTGGGCTTCAGGGTCGGGTCCAAAGTCTGGGCGAGGATCTTCCGGGCCCGGTAGGCGCGGGTCTCGATGGTCTTGGCGGAGACGCCCAGAATCTCGCCGGCTTCCTGCTGCGACCATCCATCGAACGCGGTGAGCACGAGCGCTTCCTTGAGCGGAGCTGGCAGGTCGGCGATCGCGCGGTCGAGCATCGCCAGGTCTTCGCGCGCCGTTACGGCCTGGTCGGCCGGTTGGGCCGGATCGGCCTCGCTCAGCACCCCGCTGTCTTCGAAACTCTCGGTCCCGAACAGAAGGCGGCGGAACGCCGTTCGCCGCCCGCGATCACGGGCCTTGTTGATGGCGATCGTCCGGAGCCAGGTCGCGAATGGCCGTTTCGGGTCGTAGCGGCGGATCGCCGCCCAGGCCGCGATCAAGGCTTCGTGCGCAGCCTCGTAGGCTTCATCGCTGCTGCCCGTGTAGCGGCGCAGAAGGCGATAGAGGGGCTCCCTGTGCCGGCGAACGAGCTGGGCGAATGCCTGCTCGTCGCCCTCCGCCGCGCGGCTGGCGAGGACCGCGTCGGCGGGCCCCTCGTCGTGGATCACGGGTTTGGTCGGGTGAGCGATTTGACCACGGTCTCATCGAACTGCGCCGTCTGGTCGGGGGTCAGAACTTGGCGCATGGCGATGACGTGGAGCATGGTCTCCTTCTGCAGCGCGTCCATGGCCCGGTGGAACCGGTCGATCGCGGCCTGGACCTTGGGCGTGTAATCGTGGCTCTCCTGGTAAGCCTGCGCCAACTCGGCGTTCGCCGCCCGCATTTCGGCTTCCAGCGCCTCGCGCTTGGCGGCGTGGCTGCGTTCCAGTCCCGCGATGCGCGCCTTTTGATCTGCCGTGAGATGAAGCCTCTCGTGCAGCATCTCGTGCAGCGACGGCGCGTCGTGCATTCGCGCCAGCACGTACTGTGAGCCGCCCCAGACCCCGAGCCCGGCGGCCATCGCTGCGAGCACCAGAGTCAGAACGATGCTGCGGATCAGGCTCATTGTCCTCTATCCAGCAGTGTGGAAGGCGCCAGCGCGGCGGCGACGGTGAAAGCCCCGGATGGCTTGGGCGCAGCGGCCGACGAAGCCGCCGCGAGGCCTCCGGCCGCGACCCCGATCGCCAGGGCGAGGCCGATCGAGGCGACGCGCACCGGCGCCAAGGCGGCGGCGGTGCGCAACCGCACGGTCCGCTTCGCGACCCCGCGGCTGACCTGCGCCTGCAGATCGTCCAGAGAACGATCTGTCGGCGAAGCCGCCAACTGTTCGACGAGTTGATCCAATCGGTCGTTCATGGCCGTAAATCCTTGCCCACCCACAGTGTATACGATGCCAGCGGGGCCAAGCCCTAAGGGGTCGGCGCCGGCGCAGGCGTATCCTCAGGGGGTTCAGGAACCAGCCCCCGACCACCTGGGGGATGGTCTTGGACGGGCCCGGCGTCTTGCTGCAATCCGCCGAGGGGCCGAAGTCGGCCGCCCTCCTGGCCGGCGCACAGTTCTTCGCCATCGGCTGGGTCGTGCTCAACCAGTTCCGCGACCACCTGGGCCTCGAAGTCGGCGCCAGAAGTGGATTGGTCGCCAAGGGCTATCTCGGCGCGGCGCTGTTCATCGTTCTGAGCGGCTTCCTCGTCTGTCGCCGCT
Source organism: Caulobacteraceae bacterium (assembly GCA_036509495.1). Lineage (GTDB taxonomy): Bacteria > Pseudomonadota > Alphaproteobacteria > Caulobacterales > Caulobacteraceae > JANWHQ01. The sequence goes on along the minus strand of DATCFQ010000192.1, from coordinate 9,437 downwards.
ATGAGCGGCTGCGCAGCGCGAACCTGTTTGACTACGGCGACTTTCTCTGGCGGCGGTTCAGCTTCGCCTACCCGCTCCACCTCACCATCCTGTTGGGCTTGGCAGGCTTCGCGGGCGAGGCCATCCACCACGCAAGCTTCGGCTGGCGTGACCTGCCGGCGAACCTGCTCCTGGTCCAGGCCTGGGGCGCGCTGCGCACCGACAGCTGGAACTTCCCCTCCTGGCTTATCTCGGCCGAATGGTTCGCCTATCTGGTCTTTCCGCTCACCGCATGGGTCGCTCTGAGGGGGCTGCGCCGAGCCTCCTTCGCCGTCGCCGCGTCAATAGCGATCTTCATCCTGATGTTCCTGCTTTCGGCCCGAGCGGGAATCCTCTTCACCGACATGACGACGCGCATCGGCGCGCTGCAGACGGTCCCTGCCTTCCTCCTGGGGGCCGCGCTCTGGCGGCTCGGCCGCGAGCGCGCGCCTGCAAGTTCGGCCGCGGCGATCCTCGCCCTCACAGCCTTGGTTTGGATCGTCGCCGCCGCCACGTGGCGATTCTCGGACCTGGTGATCTGGCCGGCGTTCGCGCCTCTCGTCTTCGGCCTGGCGCATATCAGAGCCGTGGACGGACAACGGCCGCTGCGCTACCTCGGCCAACTCTCCATCGCCATGATGCTGATCTATCTTCCGGTCGACATCGCCTATTTTCGGGTTGCCCGCTTCGCCTTCGGTACGCCGAAAGGAGCCGAGGCGTGGCTGATCTGGTCGGGCGTCTTTCCAGCCATCGTGCTGGCCGCCGTGGTCGCGCATCACGGCCTGCAAAGGCCGCTCTGGCTCTGGCTGCAAGTCCACCGTCCCTTTGATCGTCGCGCCAAGCTGGGCGACCCGACCTGACGGCGTCCTCGCGACTTTGGCTGGATCGCCGTGAGCGTCAGAGAAGCGGCCATAGCCAGAACGCTACACCGATCAGGGCGATGAACGCGCCGCTGAGGACCTCTCCATAGCGCTCGATCGGGCCAAGACTGACCCGCTCCAGGCCGGCCACCGAGCCCACGCAGAGGACGACATAGGTGACAATGGTCGTCGCCGCGAAGACCAGCGACATCACGATGATCAGCCCCACGCCGTAGCGGCTGGCGGCGAAGAAGGCGGGAATGCCCTCGACCATCGGCGAGGATCCGAGGATCAGCAGCAGCGCGGTGCGCTTTCGGGTCTTCGGCTTGGTCGAATGATCGTGGCCGACGTGGTCATGGCCGTGCTCGTGTTCGGCGAACGCCGCTGCATAGGTGTGTTGGTGATCGCCCTGACCGACCGTCAGCGTGACATCGAACCCATGTGGTTCAGGGATGGATTCGGTCGTCTCCCAATAGTCGCCCCGGCGGGCAAAGAGGAAGGTTTGGCGAGCGCCATCGGGACGAACCGTCTCCAGCGACGCCGGCTCGAGGCCAGCGCCGGTGATCCGAAAGTGAGGCGGCATGTCGGTTTCGAAAATCGACAGGTCGATTGGGCCGTCGTGAGTCTCGAAGCGTTGGCGCTCCGGACCGTGAACCGCATCGGCCTCGCCCAAGGCAGGAAACAGGTGGCTGTGGCCATGACTGTGGCCATGGCCGTGTACATGATGGCCATCTCCGCGCCGCAGATCGCGCAGGGCCGATATCGCGATCCAGCTGCCGAAGAGTACGAGCGCCACACTCGCGATGGTGTCCACCCACGAGCCGAACTTCCGCGCGACCGCGATGCCGGCGATCCAGACGACCGCGGCGATGGCCAGCGTCGACAGCACGTGACCCGTACCTGCGAGCAAGGCGGCTCTGGCTGTCTGGGTCTTCGACCAGCCTTGCTGGCGCGCGATCAGAGTGATGGGGACCCAATGGTCAGGGACCATGGTGTGCAGCACGCCGACCGCCGCGACGGCGCCGACCAAGAGCAATTCGGGGGAAAGGGCCATTTCAGACGTCCGGCTAGAGGTACTTGGTCAGCAATTTCAGCTCCTGGAGCGTCGCTGCAACCGCGTCCGACTCCCCGGCTGGCGCCTCGAGGCAGTTCTCGATGTGGTCGTGGATCAGCTCGCGTTTGGCGCTGCCCAGCGCGGCCTCGACCGCGTGAAGCTGCTGGGCGAGTTCCGCGCAGCTGCGCCCCTGCTCGATCATGGTGATGACCGAACGCAGGTGCCCTTCGGCGCGCCTGAGACGGAGCAGAATTCGGGGGTGGCTGGTATGCTTGTGGCCGTCGCTCATTCCCACCACCATATCCCCCGGGGGAGGATATGCCAATGCGATCAGAAGCGATCCGAAGCGATGGCCCGTTTCCGTTCGGAGTGATCTGGGTCGGCTGGCTCAGTTCAGGGGCGTATGGATAACGGGAGGCAAACGTCGGCGAAAGTCCGACGTTATTGCGACGTCAGCGGCGCGAGGGTTCCGAGCAGGCTGACCAAGCCCAGAACCGCCAAGCCCAGCAAACTCTCCACCAGCACGCTGCGCCGGAGAGCGGCCAGGGCACCCGCCGTGGGAGCGCCGCCGTCAAGCGCCGTTCGGAGGTGCGGGGTGAGCCGAAAGCGATTGGCGGCCGCCAAGCCGAGCATGACGACGAACAGAGCGACCTTCGCCGCCAGGAGCTGGCCGTAGGGGTCGCTGAGCAATCCGGCCAAATGCGAGGGGCCGACCAGGAACCAACTGTTGACCAGCCCCGTGGCCAGAATGACCGCCACGACACCCGAGCCGATGCCCGAAAAGCCCTCCAAGGCGCGATGAAGCGTCCTCAGTTCCTGCGGCGTCTTGGCCCGTCTGGACCTCCAGAGCAGCGCCGCGAAGGCCGCCAGCGCGCCCAGCCAAACCGCGGCTGCCAGGAGGTGGAGGACATCGCTCGTCAAGTGGACCCAGCCGGGGACGCCTTCGTCAGTCGCGCCGTGGCCGGTCCAGGCGAAGCTGGCGACTATGCCAGCGCCCAAGACCGACGCGGCGATCCAAAGGGCGCGTGACGGCCGCGCCGCCGCCAGCAGGATCACCAGCACCATCGTGAGACCCAGCCGCCCGACCGTCACCAGCCCGAATTGGGTGTCGGTGACCACGTCTTGAAGCGCATCCGGACTGAAGGCGTCGGAGACGGCGCCGCTCATCATGGCGGTCTGCGCACAGAGCGAAACGCTCGTCACCACGGCCAGCACAACCGCAGCTCCGAAGAGAAGCGGTCGCGGCCAAGCCAAGGCCCTGGCCGCGCCAGGACCCTGTCGCGGCAGGCCGTAGAGGAAGAACAGCGGAGATCCGAGCAGGATCATGGCGCAAAGGAATTGCGCCAGGCGCGCGCCGACGATCGTCAGCGACAGCATCGCCCGATCAATGGACGGTGAAGTTGAACGCGCCCTTGGTCCTATGACCGTCGTCGGCGGCCGCGACGTGCCACATCACCATGTAGCTTCCGCTGGCGAGCGGAGCGGAGACCATGCCCACGACGCTCTTGCGATCCTTCGCCGGGACGCTCGCGGCGATGCTCACCTTGGTTCCGTCGGCCTTCATCAGATCGAAGCTCGAGAACTTCGGAACCAGCGTCTCGCTGAAATGCAGCACCACTTGCTTGGGAGAGGCGATCGCCGAATTGGCGGCAGGGGTCGCGCCAACCAAGCGAGCGTGAGCGTCGGCCTGGGACGCCGCCGCCACGAGCGCCAAGGCAGACGTCAAGGCGATGACGGACTTAGTCGCAAGACGGGGTTTCATACGGCTTCTCCACGTTGAGCGGCCAGCGACCGCCTTTCCTGTGGATACGCGCGGCTCGCGGGGAGCCCCTTAAGCTGCTCCGGAACCGGCGCGGGAGCCGCTCGCTTCGGGCATGAGGGCCGGGCGCTCGGCTGAGCGTAAACCCAGGGAGCGCGCGGGTTCCTCTGGCGCGCCCTTCGCGTGGGGACTGCAGACCTGATGACCGTCTTCGATCGCCGCCAGCTGTTGCGAGCCGCTTCATCGCTGGGCGGCGGCTTGGCGTTCAGTGCGCTGCTGCCGGCCTGGGCGCAAAGCGCGACACGGGGGTTCGCGCCCGCCATGCCGACGCTTACCGGGCCCAACATCGACCTCACCGTCTCGCAGGGGCACCTCGCCGTCGATGGCCGGCATGGCCACGTCGTGACCATCAACGGGACGGCGCCGGGGCCGCTGCTTCGCCTGCGGGAGGGCCAGAACGTCCGGCTCTCGGTCACCAATGAGCTCGCCGAGGACACCTCGATCCACTGGCACGGCGTCCTCGTGCCTTTTCAGATGGACGGAGTTCCGGGCGTGACCTTTCCCGGGATCAAGCCGGGACAGACCTTCGTCTACGAGTTCCCGATCAAGCAATCCGGCACCTACTGGTACCACAGCCATTCGGGCCTGCAGGAGCAGGAGGGCCACTACGGCCCCATCGTCATCGACCCGATGGGCGAAGACCCCATCCAGGCCGACCGCGAGCACGTCATCGTGCTCTCGGATTTCAGCTTCATGCATCCGCACCTGATCTTCGAGCGGCTGAAGCAGAAGGCCGGCTTCTTCAATCACCAGAGGGAGACCATCGCCGGATTGTTGGCCGGCAAGGACCAAACCCTGAAGGAACGGATCCAGTGGGCCAAGATGCGCATGGACCCGACCGACATCTCCGACGTCACCGCCGCGGCCTACACCTTCCTCATCAACGGCCACGGTCCGCAGGACAATTGGACCGGACTTTTTCGGCCCGGCGAGCGGCTGCGCCTGCGGTTCATCAACACCGCGGCCCAGACGGTGTTCGATGTCCGTATCCCCGGCCTCAAACTGATCGTCGTCGCGGCCGACGGCCAGCCCGTGCGGCCGATCGAGGTCGACGAGTTCCAGATCGGCAACGCCGAGACCTATGACGTCATCGTCCAGCCGACCGAGGATCAGGCCTTCACCATCGTCGCCGAAGCCGTCGACCGCTCAGGCATGGGCCGCGCCACCTTGGCGCCCCGCCCGGGCATGAGCGCGCCCGTCCCGCCGCTGCGGGCCCGGCCGCTGGCGACCATGAGGGACATGGGCATGGACATGTCGGCGATGAAGACGGGCGGCGTCGACACGTCGTCTGGCGGGAAAGAGATGGCGGGTATGGACATGTCCGGCTCCGCAGCCGTTCCGGGCGCCGCGCCGCCGAAGCCGCGCGGCTCGGACGCCATGAGCGGTATGGCCGGCATGACGATGTCGATGCGCGACCCCCTGAAGGCGCCTCAGGTGAAGCTAGGGCCCGGCGTGCAGACCATCGCGCCGATTCCCATCGATCGGACCGGCGAGCCCGGCCAGGGTCTGGAAAGTGTCGGCCACCGCGTCCTCGTCTACCAGGATCTGGTCGCGCTCGAACCCAATCCCGACACACGCACGCCGTCTCGCAACCTGGACATCCACCTGACCGGCAACATGGAGCGGTTCATCTGGGGATTCGACGGCGAGACGTTCAGCGAGGCGACCAAACCCTATCCCTTTCGCAACGGCGAAAGGGTGCGCGTGACGCTCATCAACGACACGATGATGACTCACCCGATCCACCTGCACGGCCACTTCTTCGAACTCGTACACGGCCCGACAGGCTTCCGCCCCAGGAAGCACACGGTGAATGTGTTGCCAGGCGGCAAGGTGGCTTGGGATTTCACGCCGGTTTCCGGCGACTGGGCCTTCCACTGCCACATGCTCTACCACATGCACGCCGGCATGTTTCAGGTGTTCAGCGTGCGGCCGCTGGGCGGAGAGTCGGCATGAAAGCCGCGCTGCTGCTCGCACTCGCACCGTTTGCATTCGCTTCACCGGCCGCAGCCGCCGGCATGGACCCTTCCATGCGCGGCATGAGCATGCCCATGCCCGCAGCCAAGACTGGCGCGAAGCCAACGGCCAAGGCTGCTCACCCACGCAAGCCGCGCCGCAGGACGAAACACGCGCATCCGTCGGCATTGGTTTCGTCTGACGCCACCCACGGGATGGCCGCCATGCGCGGTATGGTGACGCCAGCTGGCTCGGCTGGCATGGCTGGTATGCACCATGGTCAGCCCGCGCCTGGCGCCGCGAGCGGGCAAGGCATGGCTGCTATGTCCGGCATGACGATGCCCGCGAAGGGTCGTCCAGAGTCTTCAACGCCGCCAAGCGCCACGGCCGGCGGCGGTCAAGGCAAGCCCGGCATGGCGGGGATGGCCGATATGAAAGGGATGAACATGTCGTCGGGGCCCACAGTCCCCGCCGCGGAGGAACAGGTCGGACATGAACCCCCTCCCGCGCCGATAACCGACCATGCCGCCGATCGGGTGTTCGATCCGGCGGCCATGGCGGCCGCACGCGCCGAGCTGCGCCACGAGCATGGCGGGGAAGCCTGGTCGATGGTGATGCTCAACCTCGCTGAGTATCAGGCGCGCACCGGCGGCTATCGGTGGGAGGGAGAGGCCTCGTTCGGCGGCGACATCAACCGCGTCTATCTAAAGAGCGAGGGCGAAGGCTCTGGCCGGCTCGGAGTGGGCGCCGCCGAGATCCAGGCCCTCTACTCGCGAGCCTTCACACCCTACTTCAATCTCCAGGCGGGGGTACGCCAGGACATCGGGCCAAGCCCGCGCCGAACCTATGCCGCGGTCGGCTTCGAGGGTTTGTCGCCCTACCTGTTCGAGGTCTCCGGGACCGCGTTCTTGTCCAGCCACGGCGAACTTCTCGGACGGCTTGAAGGCTACGAAGACTTCCGGATCACCCAGCGCTGGATTCTCCAGCCGCGGGCGGAACTCAATCTCGCCGCTCAAAGTGTGCCGGAAACCGGTATCGGCGCAGGCCTCTCCAATCTGGAGCTGGGACTTCGCCTTCGCTACGAACTGAAGCGTGAATTCGCCCCTTACGTCGGCATCTCCTACGATCAAAAGATGGGGAGGACAGCGGACTTCGCGCGACTTCGGGGCGAGGGCCCAGGGGGCGCGAGCTTCGTCGCCGGAATCCGGATGTGGTTCTGAGCAGCCGCCCGCCAGACGGTCCAAGCGCTCTCGGACCCTGGCCCGCATCCCGACGGAAAAGCTGCGCTCGGCCTCGTTTCCGACAGCGGCCCTGCCAGTTCCTAGTCGAGATGGTGGCCATGCAGCAGGTCGTCGCCGGGAAGCAGGAGTTCCAGGCGCCGCCGCGCTCGCGCGACCATCCGTCGAAGGCGTCCGCGCCGGCCGAGGCCCGAGTGTTTGCGCCCAGGTCTCCGGCGGCCCTTGTCGAGGCAAGATCGGGGGTTGGCTGACGCTCTGCCGGATGCTGGTTCGGACCGCCGAGCCGCCCGACCTGGCCGCCCAACGCCAGTCGTTGCATTACGCAATGAATTGAGACAATATGAACTATCGCAACGATTTTCCCGAGTGGAAACGGGCGAACAAGCGGATGCATCCGGCGGCCTGGAGCCGGACGCCAAAGCGTCGTCTGGCCGGCCATTCGCCGGCTCGGGGGCATCGATACCGGTCGATACAGAGCCGGATCGCGGGGAGGGCGCAATGAAGCTACGAAGCATGATGCTTGCCGCCACGGCTCTGGCCGGCGGGTGCTGGGCCGGGCAGGCTCTGGCGGCCGAGCCGCCGGCGGGGCAGTCCGGCGCGCTGCAGGAGGTCGTGGTCACCGCCCAGAAGCGGGCCGAGGATGTCCAGAAGATTCCGCTGGCGGTGACGCCGGTTCTCGGCGCGAAGTTGGTGGACCAGGGGGTCACCGACGTGCGCGAGCTCGGCGATCTGGTGCCCGCGGTGGTGCTCGGCCAGGACTACATCTACACCCAGGTGGACATCCGCGGCGTCGGCGCCAACAACGATGCGCCCGCCCTGGACCCGGCCGTCGCCTTCAACATCGACGGGGTCTACCAGGCGCGAGACTACGGCGCCTACGGATCCTTCTACGACATCGACCGGGTCGAGGTGCTGCGCGGTCCGCAAGGCACCCTCTACGGCCGCAACGCTACCGGCGGCAGCATCAATGTGATCACCAACAAGCCCGTGGACGCCTTCCACGCCGCGGCCGAAGAAGAGTTCGGCGACTACGGCCTGATCCGCAGCTTCGGGATGCTGAACGTGCCGCTCTCCGACACCCTGGCGATCCGCGCCGCGTTCCAGCAGGACAAGCACGACGGCTATCTGACCAGCGGCTTCAACGACGAGAACTCGATCGCCGGGCGCCTGCAGGCGCTCTACCGGCCCAACTCGAACTTCTCGCTGCTGCTCGCGGGCGAGATGTTCCACGACAGTTCCAACGGCGCCCACACGGTCGAGGGCCTGCCCTATCTGCATCCCGACAACCCCTGGTACGATCCGCTGACCGTGCAGCAAGCCCAGGCCGAGGGCGGCGCGGAGTCCCACTTCACCGACTGGGCGGTGCATGCCCAGATGGACTGGAATCTCGGCGGGGTCACCCTGACCGACATCCCCGCCTACAAGCACGTGCACGCCAACGGGACCGATCCGGTCGTGGGCGTCTTCTCGACCTCCGACACCATCGACAAGTCCTATAGCGACGAACTGCGGCTCACCTCGAACGAGGCGAGGCCGCTGAGCTGGGTGATCGGCGGATACTTCTTCCGCGAGGACGACTATTCCTACGGCGACTACTTCGAGCACACGCCGTTCTTCGGCTTCGACTCGATCACCACCAATCCCGACATCAAGGAGGTGTCCTGGGCCGCGTTCGGCCAGGCCACCTATGCGATCCAGCCGGACCTGCGGGTGACCGGCGGCTTGCGCTATTCGATCGACACCAAGTCGGCGACCGGCCAGGACGTCAGCTACCTGCAGTTCCCGCCAGGGCCGGAATTCGAGTCGGGCGTGACCCCCGACAACTTCCCGAGCACCACCTGGCATCACCTCGATTGGCGGGTGGGCGTCGACTACGACCTGACGCCGCAGTCGATGGTCTACGCCAACATCTCCACCGGCTATCTGGAGGGCGGCTTCAACATCGGCTCGGCGGTGGGGCTGCTGCCCAACTTCCAGCCCGAGAAGCTGACCGCCTACACCGTGGGCGCCAAGAACCGCTTCTTCGACAACCGGCTGCAGGTCAACTGGGAAGCCTTCTACTACAACTACAAGGACTATATCGTCTCGGTGTACCTGACCCAGGGCCCGGCGGTCGGCCAGTTCGCCCTGTTCAACACGCCGGCGACGATCTACGGCGGCGAGCTGGAAACCGTCTGGCGGGCCGCGGCCAATGACGTGTTCACCGCCAACCTGGCCTTGTTGCACGGCCGCTACGGGAACTTCGTACAGACCTTCATCAGTACGGGCCTGACCAATCTTTCAGGCAAGACGCTGGAGAAATCGCCGCCGCTTTCGATCCAGGCGGGCTACGAACACACCTTCCCGCTGGCGCGCGGCGACGCCGTCAAGTTCGGGGTGCAGACCAGCTACAGCTCGAGCTACTGGACCCTGTTCGACCACACGCCCGGGGCCAAGCAACCCAGCTTCACCAGGACCAACGTGGTGCTGACCTATCAGGCGCCGGGCGACCG
>DATCFQ010000191.1:0-2471 GCA_036509495.1 Caulobacteraceae bacterium | reverse complement strand
CGAGACCCTCGGCTTCTTCCAGCCGCCCTATGTCTCCTGGCGCAGCGACATCGCCCTGTTTTTGGGCCCACGCCAGTCGGGGCTGTCGGCGCTCGACGTCGACGACATGACCGAGGTCGAGATCCGCTCGCACCGTTTCATGAAGGGCCATTGCGATTTCTTCCGCGCCCACGCCCCCGGGTTCAAGGACGCCTACATGATGGAGAGCGCCTCCCAGCTCGGGGTGCGCCACACCCGCCGCCTGGCCGGCGTCGGCCGCGTCGAACGGAGCCAATGGGACAAGGGCGTTCCCTTCGCCGACGAGATCGGGGTCAGCCCCTCGGTCTCGCCCAAGTTCCCGGTGATCAGCGTGCCATACGGCGCCCTGGTGCCGCGCAGCCTGGACGGCCTGCTGGCCTGCGGCCGGCACGTCTCCTGCGACGCCAATTCGCACGGCTTCATGCGCGAAATCCCGCAGTGCTGGCTCACCGGCCAGGCGGCCGGCGCCGCAGCGGCCCTGGCGGCCAAGGCCGCGGTGCAGCCGCGCAAGGTCGACATCGGCGAGCTACAGAAGACGCTGCGGGCTCAGGGGGTCTTCCTGCAGGACCAGGCTGGCGTCCAAGCCCAGTCCGCCGCGGTCCAGACCGTGTAGGCTGCTAGGGCAGAGAACCGAGCGCCGCCGAGGGACGTCGGCGGCGCTCCGCGCGCGTTCAAATCACCGTATGATATGTGTAGCGAGCTTCGAGGGGCCTGGCGGGAAGCGGGAGGGGCGCCTATTTCGGAGCTGGAGCCCGATCCTATGTCATCCGCGCGCTTCATGAGGAAGACCACGTTCAGGCCGGCGGCCTACATGCTGCTCGCCCTGCTTCTGATCTTGCGCCTCGGACCCACCTGGACGACGCCCGCCCCCCACGCACCGCCCGGCCAGCACGTTTCCACGCCCGGCAAGGCGCATGTTTCGGGCGCGGCGATCACCGTCGCAAGGCGCGCCGCGGTTCGCTACGAAACGACCGCCGATGGCCCCTCTCCCCCGTCGTCTCACGACTTGATTCATGTCGGCTGGCCCGCGCCGACGCAGGCGCCTCCACCCCGCCCAGGCCTCCTCCTCGTTCGCCGGACCCCCGCGCCGCCGCCGCCCGCGCGCGGGCCGCCGCTGTCCATCGCCTGAGACGAGCCGCAACCGCCGGCGCTCGCCGGCGCAATTCAAAAGATCCATTGCCTTTGCGCGAGGCCGAGATATCGATTCGGCCCTCTGTGGAATAACTTGCGCTGAATCCAAGATTATTAGCTCACTATACTATATTTGTTGCGCAATGAAATGACATTCATGGGCCTTGTTTTGGTCTATATCGCGCATAATTCTGTGATCCACTCACATTTCGCCATCGGCTTCTATGCTCTTGCCGATTCGACAACTTACGGGATTAGATAACGTGATCAGCCTGAAGAACCGAAAGTTCATGAGCGGCGCCGCCATCGGCGCCCTGGTGCTGGCCGCAGCCGGCGGCTATTGGGCGCGCGCGAGCGCCGAGACCGGAGCGGTCAATGGGCCGGCGATCGCAGCGCCGGCGGCGGGCGCGCCGACCTCCTTCGCCAACATCGTGCAGCGGGTCGCCCCGGCGGTGGTTTCCATCGATGTGGAACATAAGGCCGGACCGTCCCAGACCGCCTATTCGAGCCAGGGCGGCAACCCCTTCAGCTTCCGCTTCGGCGCCCCGGGTGACGGGGACGGCGATGGACAGGGCGACAGCGATCAGGGTCCGGGCGCTCCGTTCGGATTCTTCAACCTTCCGCAGATGCAGCAGGCCCAGCCGCAGCTGATGAAGGCGTCCGGCTCGGGCTTTTTCATCTCGGCCGACGGCTACATCGTCACCAACAACCACGTGGTCGAAGGGGCCGACAAGATCACCGTCCACACCAAGGACGGACGCGACCTGAAGGCTCGCCTGATCGGCCGTGACTCGGCCACCGACCTCGCCGTCGTCAAGGTGGACGGCGGCGGCTTCCCCTATGTGAGCTTCGAGGATCGGGCCAAGCCGCGCGTCGGCGACTGGGTGGTGGCCGTGGGCAATCCCTTCGGCCTCGGCGGCACCGCCACAGCCGGCATCGTCTCGGCGCTCGGCCGGCGCAACGTCGCCGACTCCAACTACGTCGACTACATGCAGATCGACGCCCCGATCAACCGCGGCAATTCGGGCGGCCCGACCTTCGACGCCTATGGCCGGGTGGTGGGCGTCAACACCGCCATCTATTCGCCGTCGGGCGGTTCGGTCGGCATCGGCTTCGACATCCCCGCCGATGTGGTCGCCCAGGTTTCTCGCCAGCTGATCGAACACGGCAAGATCACCCGCGGATACATAGGGGCCACGGTCCAGGCGGTGACGCCGGAGATCTCCGATAGCCTCGGCCTGCACGGCCGCAAGGGCGCTCTGGTCGCCGAATTGACGCCCGGCGGTCCCGCCGAGCAGGCGGGCCTGCGGCCCGGCGACGTG
>DATCFQ010000190.1:0-4118 GCA_036509495.1 Caulobacteraceae bacterium | reverse complement strand
CGCCGCCGCCGAACGAGCCGCCGCCGCCGCTGAAGCCTCCCCCGCCGCTGAAGCCGCCGCTTCCGCTGCTGAAACCGCCGCCGCCGCCCATGAACAGGAAGGGCAGGGCCCAGAAGCCGCCGCCACGCCGGCCGAACAGGGCGCGCAGAGCGAAGAAGACAAAGACTAGCAAGAGAATGACCGGGATCGGATTGGGATGCCGCGCCGGCTGCCGCGCCGCCGCCTGGTTGGCGGCCTGGGCCTGGGCCGGGTCAAGATCGAGCTGGGCGATGATGGCGTCGGTCCCGGCCACCACCCCGCCCGCGACGTCGCCGGCGCGGAACTTGGGCAGCACCTGTTCCTGCAGGATGACGCTGGAGAGCGCGTCGGTCAGCACCGGCTCCAGGCCATAGCCGACCTCGATGCGGACCTTGTGTTCGGAGGGCGCCACGATGAGCAGGGCGCCGTTGTTCTGGCCCTTCTGGCCAATGCCCCAGGCGCGGCCGAGCTGATAGCCATAGTCCTCGATCGCATCGCCCTGCAGCGAGGGCAGGGTGACGACCACCACCTGCCGCCCGGTCTTGGTCTCCAGGTCGGCGAGCTCGGAAGTCAGCTGCTGCTGGGCAGCCGCCGACAGCACGTGCGCGTCATCGACCACCCGCCCGCTCAGGGTCGGAAAGGTCAGGGCGGCGTGGGCTGCGGCCGCGAACAGCAGATAGGCGATCGACGCGATCAGAATGGCGAGGAAGCCCCCAAACTTCCCTCCCCCTCGAGGGGGGAAGGGAACAGGAAGCGGGGACTCCAGAGTTCGCTGCAGCGGCGCGGCCAGGAGGCTCATTTCGCCGCCGGGGCCGAGGATGCGTAGCCGAGGTTGAAGCTCACAGCCGGAGCGGTCTGCGCCGCCTCGGTGGCGGCGAACAACTGCATCGGCTGGGACGAGCTGTAGAAGGTCTTGGCCCACAGCATGGTCGGGAACACCCGCAGCGTGGTGTTGTAGTCGCGCACGGCCTCATTGTAGTCGCGCCGGGCGACGGCGATGCGGTTCTCGGTGCCTTCGAGCTGGGACTGCAGGGCCAGAAAGTTCTCGTTGGACTTCAGGTCCGGATATTTCTCCGACACCACCATCAGCCGGCCCAGCGCCCCGGCGATCGAGTTCTGGGCGGCCTGGTAGCGCTGCACGGCGGCCGGGTCGCTGAGCTTGGTCGGGTCCAGGACGACCTGGGTGGCGCTGGCGCGCGCCTTGATCACGTCCACCAGCACCGAGTGCTCCTGCTGGGCGAAGGCCTGGACGGTCGAGACCAGATTGGGGATCAGGTCGGACCGGCGCTGGTAGTCGGCCTGAAGGTCGGCGAAGGCGGCCTTGGCCTTCTCCTGTTTGGTGGGGATGGCGTTGACGCCGCAGCCCGCGAGCAGCACGGGCAGGAAGGCGAGCAGCAGAAGACGCGGAACGGAAAAAGCTGATCTGTTCACCGGTGATCCCTCCAAGGGCGCGATGCGGCCAAAGCCGAGCTTGCGCATAGATGGGCGGCCGGGGCGCCGAGCGGAAGCCCCCCGGTCAGACGAGCGCCTTCTGGTAGATGCGATAGGTCTTGTAGAGGTCCGAGCCCGCCGTCTCGATGATGGCGCGCATCGGCTTGTTGTCCTCCAGGATCCAGGACATCTCGACCTCTTCGATGCCGGCCTTCAAGGCCTCGGCGCGCATCTTGTCGATCAGCAGGAAGGGCAGCAGCTGGCCGCGGAAATCGCGGGCGAACTTGCGCTTCACCCCCATCAGCGGCACCCGGGCCGTCTTCACGCCCGAGACCTTCAGCCGCCAGAGCAGCTTGGCAAACCCGAACGGCAGGAGCTTGCCGCCCAGATCGCGGATCGCCTCGTTGACGTTGGGCAGGCAGACGCCGAAGCCGGCGGACTCGCCGTCGATGTCGGCGAACCAGACCAGCTTCTCGTTGATGATCGGCCGCATGGACTTGGCCAGCTGGCGCGTCTCGGCCTCGGTGATCTCGGTGTGGCCCCAGTTGTCGGACCAGGCCTCGTTCATGATCTCGGTCATGGCCCGGACCTCGGGCTCGTAGCTCTTGAAGTTCAGCTGGCGCAGGGTCACGCCCTGGGGCAGCGAGCGCCCCACGCGGCGTCGGATGCCGGCCGGCAGGTCGGTCGAGGTGCGGGTCTTGTAGGCGTAGACGTCCTTGATCTTGGCGTAGCCCAGAGCCTCGATGCGGCCGGCGACATAGGGCTGGTCATGGCCCATCATCACCATCGGCGGGGTGTCGAAGCCGTCGACCAGGAGGCCCGTCTCCTCGTTGATCGACAGGTTGAAGGGCCCGAGCGCCTGCTTGACGCCGCGCTGCTTCAGCCAGTCCTCCGCCACGGCGAACAGGGCCTGGAACACCTGCGCATCGTCGTCGGCGTGGATCATGCCGAAGTAGCCGGACGGATTGGCCGGGTCGCTGGGCGCCAGATGGTCGATCTGGGCGCTGATCCGGCCCACGTCCTTGCCGTCCCGCCGGGCGATCCAGAGCTGGACGTCGGTGTGCTCGAACAGGGGGTTGGTCTTGGGGGTGAGCGCTTCCATGCGCTCCATGATCAGGGGCGGAATCCACTGCGGGTCCTTGGCCGCGATCCGCATCGGCACCCTGACGAAGCGTCCCTTCTCGGCCTCGGTCGTCACCGGCACGATCTCGATCGCCGCCATGGAGTCCCCCTATCCTTCAGCCGATAGCAATACGGTGACGGCCAGCGCCGTGAAGGCCACCGGCGCGCTCCAGGCCGCCAGCACCGGCGGCAGCGCGCTGGTTTCGCCCAGCGCGGCCAGCAGGCCGTCGGCCACCAGGAACAGCAGCCCCGAGGAGAGGCCGAACAGGAACAGCCGCATGCCCTGGTCGCTGCGCAGGCTCGACAGCGCCGCCGGCGCCGAAAGCAGCAGCATGACGATGGCCCCGAGCGGCTCGGCGAAGGTGCGGTTGAGCCGGGTCCGGTAGAAGCCGGGACTTCGGTCCGCGGGTCCCGTGCCGGAGACCGCCCCGAAGGCGGCGCTGGAGGCCACGTCCTGGCCCGAGCGGACCAGTCGCTGCAGGGCGCCGGCCGTCAAGGGTGTCTTCCAGTCCTGATCGTAGGGCGCGCTGACGTCGGAATGGTCGTGCTGGACCTGGGTGACGATCGAGGCGTGCAGGCGCCAACCGCCCGCCTCGGCGGTGGCCAGGGGCGCGTCGATCTCCTGCACCAGGTTGCGGTCGGTGTCGCGCCGATAGATGCGCAGATTGTGCAGGGTGCGCCCGTCTTCGGACCCAGATCCCACCATCACCAGCTCCTGGCCCAGCCGGAACCAGTGGGGCTTGCTGGGCTTGGCCTCGGACGGCGTGGCGGTGATCTCCATCCAGTGGCTGAGCGCGTCCTGGGTCCGGGGCGCGATCTCGGCGGCGACCACTAAGTCGACCAGGGCCACCCCGATGGCCACCGGCGCCATCATCCGCAGGATGCGGTAGATGTTCGCGCCTGTGGCGCGGATCACCACCATCTCGCTGGTCCGCGCCAGCTGGGTGAAGGTGAACAGCGCCCCGACCAGCACGCTCAGGGCCGCCACCTGCTGGAACTGTCCGGGCAGGCGCAGCAGCGAATAGTGGCCGATGCCGCCGAGTCCCAGGCCGCGCTGCAGGATCGGGGTGGTGACGTCGAACAGCTCCAGCACCTGCACCAGGCAGATCAGCACCACCACGGAGACGACCGTGCGGGTCAGCAGCAGGCGGAAGACGTAGCGGTCTAGCGTCACGAGGTTGCGCCCGCCGGTTCATGGGCGAACAGCTCGCGCGCCCAGAGGGCCGCGTCGCCGATGGCGGCCACTGCGCGGGTGATGGGGGTGTCGCCCGGCCGATGCAGGCTGGACAGGAACAGCCACAGGCAGATGCCGATGAACACCAGCGAGATGCCGCCGATCGCCGGCCCGGGCGCGACATGGCCGGTGGCGGCGAGGCTCTGGGCCATCTGGATCGCGTGGTGGAAGCCGATCAGCACTACGCCGGCGATGATCAGGCCGGGCGCGCGGCGCCCGCGCTTGGAGGCCATGCCGAGCGGGATGGCCAGCAGCGGCAGGAACGGCACCGACAGCGAATGCGCCAGCCGGCCATATAGCTCGGCGGCGACCG
>DATCFQ010000189.1:0-2000 GCA_036509495.1 Caulobacteraceae bacterium | reverse complement strand
CAGAAGAAGCCGATGCCGACGATGACAAGCAGTGGTCCAAAGATGATCATGGCGGTGAACTCCGTGAGATAAAGGTCTGACGGTTGCGCCTTCCACCACCACCACGGCGCAGGCACGAGTATAGCCGCAAACAGGCGCCAGCGGGAGGGGAAATCCCGCTGGCGCTCTGCGGTCCAGCTTGGGTGGCGATTCGCCCCTTCATGGTTGGAAGGGGTCGAATTCGTGGATGACGGCGGCGGGATCGCCGTCATATTCGGCGGCCAGCATGACGCCGAAGTTGCCAGCGTCAGCATGAAAGACGACGACGCAGACCATGAGAGTGATGGCGAGGTTCCAGCCGTTAGCGAATGCGAGGGCTTGAGACATTGATCCGGCTCCTGTGCTGAGGCGGGGACCATCCCCGCGCGACAGGCGCCCGATGTGTTCGGCCGAGGGCCGCAATCACCGCGAAGGCGAAGACGCAGCGGCGGCACGCTTCGCGTAAGCCGACCCTTTACGGGTTGATGGCGTCAGGCCCTCGGCCGGACCAAGGATCAGCGCTGATAGACGCGGGGTGGCGCCCGCCGGCAGGAGCCGCCACTCAAAGGCCGTCGCGGACAATGCATGGAACCTCGTTGTCCTCACGGTGCGCTGGCCGATCGGCTAAGGTGTGCTTACGAGTCGACATGATGGTTGAGGCATGCGGCATGGCGGAATTTACGGGACGCGACCTGCACCTGGTGAAGAAGGCGCTCGCCATTGCGGTGCTGGCGATCGAGCGGCAGCCGGGGCCGTTTCAATCGGCGTCCGATCAGAGCGATATGAAGGCGCTGCTCGACGGCCTGATCGAGAATGATACGGAGTTGGCGCACTATGCTCGCGCGGCCCGGATCGCGGTGACGGGTGAACCGGACTGAAAGGCGGTCTTGCGGAAAGCCGGTGATCCGCCTTTGCGGTTCGACGTCAATACGTATTGAGGAAAGGCGGCGCTCACGCGCCGCCGAACTTCCAGACCGGGATGCCGAGCTTCTTCGCCTTGTCGGCGAGGTTGTCCTGGATGCCGGTGCCGGGGAAGTGCAGGACGCCGATCGGCAGCGTCTCCACCATCGCATCGTTGCGCTTGAACGGCGCGGCCTTGGCGTGCTTCGTCCAATTGGGCTTGAAGGCGATCTGTGGAACCTTGCGGTTGTCTGCCCATTTGGCGGCGATCAGCTCGGCGCCCTTCGGCGAGCCGCCGTGCAGCAGCACCATGTCGGGATGTTTGGCGTGGACCTGGTCGAGCTTGGCCCAGATCAGCCGGTGATCGTTGAAATCGAGCCCGCCGGTGAGCGCCACCTTTGGGCCCGCTGGGAGGAGCACCTGGTTGTCGGCGCGCTTCTTCGCCGCCAGGAAATCGCGGCTGTCGATCATCGCCGAGGTGAGGTTGCGATGGTTGACCTTCGACCCGTTGCGCGGCCGCCAGGTTGAATGGGTGTGGTGCTCGAATTGGTCGGCGGCCTGGTCGCGCATCAGCTCGAAGGCGTTGCGGCGTTCGATGAGCGTCTGGCCTTCCGCCGTCAGTCGTTCCAGCTCGACGGATTTGACCTCGCTGCCGTCCTGTTCCCGCTGGGAGCGCTGCTGGGCCAGCTCGTTGTCGTCGAGTTCGCGCTCGATCCGTTCGATGGCTCGATGAAAGACGTTCACCGTCGACCAGAGCAGGTCCTCAAGGTCGGGTTCGAGGCGAGTGTCGGCTAGCGCCACCACGAGGGCGTCGAAGATGTCGGAGATGCTGCCGGCGAGGATGTGCGCTTCGGGAAGCGGCCTGGGATCGGGCTCGTCGTTGAAGGGACGGTAGCCATAGAGTTGGAGTTCGTGGAGGACCTGGTCGGTCGAGGATGAATTGTGGTGCGGCTCGAAATCGTCGTCGTGGTCGGTGGTCATCGCGGCTTTCCTTGTCGGATCGGCCGCGCCCATCGCGGCCTTCATGGCGACGAAGGCGGCGGGCGGAACGGACTTGCACCCGCAGCGCAGCGGAGGGCCGA
>DATCFQ010000188.1:0-4825 GCA_036509495.1 Caulobacteraceae bacterium | reverse complement strand
CCAGCACGAACGGCGCGGCCGCGCCGAACGCCAGGCCGATGGCCACGCCCAGCAGGGCCAGCACGGCGATCTGGGCGAAGTAGAGGTTGCGGATCAGGCCCGAGGTGGCCCCCAGCGCCTTCAGGGCGGCGATGGCGGGGGTCTTGCCGTCCAGATAGGCAGAGACCGCCCCGGCGACGCCCAGGCCGCCGGCGACCAGCGAGGCCAGGCCGACGAAGCCGAGGAAATATTCCAGCTGGTCGATCAGCCGGTCGATGCCATTGGCGGCATGGGTCCGGTCGCGGATCTCGAAGCCTGAGCCCGCCAGCGTCCGCCGGAGCCTCGCCGCCGCCCGCGGCGGGGCCACGCCGGGCGGCAGGCGCAGGCGCACCGCCTCGCCGGAGAAGCCGGGAGTCTTGGCAAAGCCGGCGGCGCGGAAGTCGGCCAGCCGCACCAGCACCCTGGCCCAAGCGCAAAGCCGCGGGTCAGGCGGTCGGGCTCGGAGACCAGCACGGCGGCGGCCAGGAAGCGGTGATCGGCGACGGTGAAGGTCTGGCCGAGCCTGAGCTGCAGCCGGTCGAGCAGGGTCTGTTCCACCGCCGCGGCCGGCACGCCGGCAAGGGGGTGCAGCGCGTCGGACAGGGGCGTGGCGCGCCCGTCGGGGCCGGTCAGCTCCACGCTCCCGGCGAGGGGATAGGCTGGGTCGACGGCCCTGAGCTCGACCATTCGCCGCTGGCCCGACGGCGCCTCGGCCATGGCGCGGGACGCGGACGAATAGGCCCTGGCCCCGACGGCTTCGAAGACGGCCCGCTCCTTGCCGGTGAACACCCGGTCGGCCGAGACCACCAGATCGCCGCCCAGGATCTCGCGCGCTTCGGAGGCCAGCCCCCGCCGGAAGGCCTCGGCGGTGGATCCCGCCGCGGCGATGGCGGCGACGCCAAGCGCCAGGCAGGCCAGGAAGATGCGAAAGCCACGCACCCCCGAGCGAAGTTCTCGCGCGGCGAAGCGGAGCGAGAGGGGCGTCATGCGATCCGGCCGGCCAGCATCCGCAGCCGCCGGTCGGCCCGTTCGGCCAGGGCCTCATCGTGAGTGACAAGCACCAGGGCCGCGCCGGCCTCGGCGACGAGGTCGAACATCAGGTCGGCGGCGATCCGGCCGGTCTCGGTGTCGAGGTTGCCGGTGGGCTCGTCGGCGAACAGCAGGGCCGGCCGCACCGCCAGGGCGCGGGCCAGGGCGACCCGCTGCTGCTCGCCGCCGGACAGCTGGTGGGGATAGTGCCTGCGCCGTCCATCCAGCCCCACGCGCGCCAGCCACTCGTGGGCGGTCCCGCGCGCGCCGGCGACGCCGGCGATTTCCAAAGGCGCCGCGACGTTCTCCTCGGCGGTCATGTTGGGCAACAGGTGGAAGGCCTGGAACACCAGCGACACGCGCCCGCGGCGCAGCTTGGCCCGACGGTCCTCGTTCAGCCGGCCGAGATCCTCGCCGAACAGCAGCACCTGGCCGCGGGTGGGCCGCTCCAGTCCCGCGGCCACGGCGATCAGCGAGGACTTGCCCGAGCCCGAGGGCCCGGTCACCGCCACCCGCTCGCGCGGGGCAACGGCGAACTCGACCTCGCGCAATATCTCCACCGGCCCGGCGGCCGAGGGCAGGGTCAGGCTGACGCCTTGCAGGGCCAGCGGCAGGGGCGCATCGCGCATGGGGGCGTTCGGCTCGGGAAGCGATTGAGGACGCAGGGGAAGGCTCTAAATAGGGAAGGAAGATGGCATCGGTTCCTCCCTACCACAGTCGCCGCGCAGTCCTGGCCGGATTGACCGGCTTGCCGTTGGCGGCGCCGGCCCAGGCGGCGGCCAAGCCCGTGGTCATCACCATCCTCGGCGACTCGATCACCGCCGGCTATGGCCTGAAGGCTGAGGAGGCCCTGCCGGCGCAGCTGCAGGCGGCGCTGGGCAGGATCGGGGTGCGGACCCTGGTGCGCGGCGCGGGCGTTTCGGGCGACACCACGGCCGGGGGGCTGGGACGGCTGGACTTCAGCGTCCAGGGCGACACCGCGCTCTGCATCGTGGCGCTGGGCGGCAACGACCTGCTGCAGGGGCTGGATCCCAACGCCACCCGCGCCAATCTGGAGGCGATCGCCCGCCGCCTGAAAGCGCGGCGGATCGGGGTGCTGCTCTGCGGGCTGCGCGCTCCGGCGCGGATGAACGCCGGCTTCGCCCGGGCGTTCAACGCCGCCTTCCCGGCGGCGGCCAGGGCCGAGGCCGCCCCATTCTATCCGGACCTGCTGGCTGGCGTGGAGCTGATCCCAGGCCTGAACCAGGGCGACGGCCTGCACCCCAACGCCCGCGGAGTGAAGATCATCGCCGCCCGGCTGGCCCCCGTCGCCGCCCGGGCCTTGAGGACCAGGAGGTGATCCGGCTGTTCGCCGCCATCGCCGCGCCGCCGGAGATCGCCCTGGGTCTGGCGCGCCGTCAGCAGGGCCTCCCCGGCGCGCGCTGGCGGCCGGCGGAGAGCCTGCACGTCACCCTGCGTTTCTTCGGCGAGGTGTCCGAACCGGTGGCCGCCGACCTCGACGCCGAACTGGCCGCGGTCCCCGGCGCGCCGTTCGAGCTGATGCTGGAGGGCGTCGGCAGCTTCGGCGAGGGACGCGATCTGCGCGCGGTCTGGGCCGGCGTGGCGGAGAGCCAGCCGCTGCGCCAGCTGGCTGGCCGCTGCGAGGCGGCCGCGCGACGAGCCGGGCTGGAGCCCGAGCGGCGCGCCTATCACCCGCACATCACCCTGGCCTATCTGAAGCACACAGATCCGGTCCGCGCCGCCGCCTGGGTGCAGGGCCACAATCTGTTGAAATCTCCGCCGTTCCGGGTGGACCGTTTCGGCCTCTATTCGAGTTGGCTGTCGAGCCGGGGCTCCCGCTACGAGCTGGAGCGCGAGTATCGGCTGGACGCCTGAGGTCAGCCCTTGAAGGCGTGGTCCTTCAGCACCCCCAGCGGGACGATGGCCAGGGTCTCCTCGTGGGTGGACTCCAGCACCACCTTGGGCGCCATGCCGGCGTCCAGCGCCTCCTTCCAGCGCGGCGCGCACAGGCACCAGCGGTCGCCGGCCTGCAGCCCCGGGAACTCGTATTCCGGATGCGGCGTCGACAGGTCGTTTCCCGCCGCCTTGGAGTAGGCCAGGAAATCCGCGGTCATCACCGCACAGACGGTGTGCAGGCCCAGGTCGTGCGGGCCGGTCTCGCAGCAGCCGTTGCGATAGAAGCCGGTGACCGGGTCGATCGAACAGGGGATCAGCTCGCCCCCCAGCACGTTGCGGGCGGTCTCGTCGTAGCGGATGATCTCGGGCGTGGAGCTGCTCATGGCCCGCACTTATAGGACGCCCATGGCGCTAGACCAGAGAGGTGAGGCGCATGACGCTGGATGATCCCGATCGGAGGCCCCGGCGCAGCCTGCTTTACATGCCGGCGTCCAATGCCCGGGCGATCGAGAAGGCCAGGGAGCTGCCCTGCGACGGGGTGATCCTGGACCTCGAGGACTCCGTGGCGCCCGAGGCCAAGGTCGAGGCGCGGGCCAGTGCGATGGCGGCCGTGCGCGCCGGTTTCGGCGGCCGCGAGATGGTGATCCGCTGCAATGCCTTCGGCACGCCCTGGGGCGCGGCCGACCTGGCGGCGGCTGCGGCGGCGGGGCCGGATGTGGTGCTCGCGCCCAAGGTCTCCTCCGCCGCCGAGGTCCATGCCTACGACCGGGCCCTGACCTCGGCGCCGGATCGCACGCGGCTCTGGATCATGGTGGAGACCGCCCGCGCGGTCCTGGACCTCAGGGAGCTGGCCCAGGCCGCCGGCCATACCCGCCTGGCCGGCATGGTGCTGGGGCCGAACGACCTTTGCGCGGAGCTGCGGCTGAAGGGGCCGATCGCCCGCGCGGGCCTCAGGACCGTGCTGTTCCAGATGACCGTCGCGGCCCGCGCGCACGGGCTCGTGGCGCTGGGCGGAACCTATAACGCCATCGACGACCCCCAGGGCTTCCAGGCCGAGTGCGTCGAGGAGGCGGGCCTCGGCCTTGACGGCAAGACCCTGATCCATCCCAGCCAGATCGCCCCGGCCAACGCCGCCTTCTCGCCCTCGGCCGATGAACTCGCCTGGGCCCGCGAGGTGGTCGCCGCCTTCGCCGCGCCGGAGGCCGCCGGCAAGGGCGCCATCCGCCTGGACGGCAGGATGATCGAGCGCCTGCACCTGAATGAGGCGGAGCGGGTGCTGGGGCTGGCCCGCCCCTGAGCCGTCAGGCCGGCCGCCGGGCCCGCAGCGCCTGGGCGATGGTGCCGTCGTCCAGCCAGTCGAGTTCGCCGCCCACCGGCACCCCGCGCGCCAGCATGGTGACCTGCACCCCCGAGGGCGCCAACCGCTCGGCGAGATAGTGGCCGGTGGTCTGGCCATCGACGGTGGCCGGCAGGGCGAGGATCACCTCGCGCACCTGGCCCTCGGCGACGCGGTGCGCCAGCTCGCCCACGCGCAGGGCGTCGGGGCCGACCCCGTCCAGCGCCGAGAGCAGGCCGCCCAGCACGTGATAGCGTCCGCGGAAGGCGCCGCCGCGCTCCATGGCCCAGAGGCCGCCGACCTCCTCCACCACGCACAGCAGTGCCCCGTCGCGGCCGGGATCGGAACAGACCGTGCAGGGATCGGAGGTGTCCAGGGCGCCGCAGACCTGGCAGGCGCGCACCTTGGCCGCCGCTTCAGCCAGGGCCTGGGAGAGCGGCGCCAAGAGCTGGTCGCGGCGTTTGAGCAGGGCGAGCGCCGCCCGGCGCGCCGAGCGGGGACCGAGGCCCGGCAGCTTGCCCAGCAGGGCGATCAGACGCTCGATTT
>DATCFQ010000187.1:0-2426 GCA_036509495.1 Caulobacteraceae bacterium | reverse complement strand
CACCAAGACTAACTTCAACGGCATCGAGTTCGAGGCGGACGGCTATGTTCCGCAGGGCGGCTGGGGCCAAGCCTTCGTCGCCTCCGTGGATGGCGGCATCGTCAGGGACAACTTCCACGTCATGTTCGGCATCGAACATGACAATCAGACGGCGGTCACCCAGGGTGACCTGCCCGGCGGCAACTGCCCGCTGGAGCTGCAGGCCCTCCCGGGCAGCCATACCTACAATTTCGGCCGCACCTATGCCAACGGCGCGCCCTATTGCTCGTTCGAGCAGACCAACTACGTCGCCAACCTCGATACCGGCGCCCTAGCCATCTACGACCCCAGCCAGCCGGCCAGCTTCCCCTACGTGCCGTTCGTGCAGTCGGGGTTTGGCGCCACGCCGCGCCTCACCAACATCCAGACCGAGGCGCGCAACGCCGGCGTCGACGCCTTTTCGCCCTCGCGGCGGACGTCCGGCTACCTCAGCGGCGGCGTCGACCTGCCGAACAACATGGAGTTCTATTTCGAGGGCCTGATCACCAACCGGCAATCCCAGCAGACCTATGAATACCAGTTCTTCCCGGCCGACGACCCGACGATCATCGCGGCCTCGTTCAGCCCCTTCAATCCCTTCCCGGATTACGTCCAGCCGGTCCTGACCTATCCGCTGCAGAAGGAGACCGAGAACGTGACCGCGGGCCGGGCGCTGATCGGCCTGAAGGGCGACTTCAAGCCCCTGCCGGACTGGAAGTGGGACATCGGCTTCACCTACGGCCAGAACGACGGCAGCTATACGCTGCACCCGCAACTGGTCAGCAAGCTGGACAACGCGCTCGACGCCGTGCCGGCGCCCGCCGGGTTCAATCCCTCACTGACCCGGCTCAATCCGGTGGATGGGGTGCGCTACACCTGCGCCATCAACCTGACCAGCCCGAGCGAGAAGTGCTTCCCGGTGAACTGGTTCGAGAGCTCCCAGCAGTTCGCCGTCGACCCCGCCCTGGCCTACATCACCTCCACCGACACCGGCCACACCGACTACAAGCAGGTCGTCGTCGACGCGCACATGGACGGGCCGCTGTTCAACGTGCCGGCCGGCCCCGTGCAAGCCTCTCTCAGCGGCGAGTTCCGCTACGACAGCCTGAACGACACCCCCGGCCCTGAAGCCCTCGCCCAGGACTATTTCAACTTCACTTCGGCGGGCATCACCGCTGGCAATGAGAAGGTCGTCGAAGGTTATGGCGAAATCGAGGTGCCGATCATCAAGGGCAAGCCTCTGTTCGAGAGCCTGACCATCAATGGCTCCGCCAGCTTCACCAATTACAGCACCGCCGGCAGCCACTGGACCTTCAAGGGCACGGCCAACTGGCAGATCATCCCGTCGTTCCGGATTCGCGGCACCTACGGCACCTCGTTCCGCGGTCCGGCGCTGTACGAAAACTACCTGGGCTCGCTGATCGGTTTCACCGGCGCGGCGGACCCCTGCGCGCTATACGGCGCCAACGCCTCGCCGACGTCGAACCTGTTCAAGAACTGCGCTTCGGAGGGCCTGGCGCCGACCTTCATCGGCTACGGGGCCACGCCCGAGGACATCCAGGAAGGCGCCCAGGGCCGTCTGAAGCCGGAGACCTCGAAAAACCTGACCGTGGGCGGGGTCTTCCAGCCCTCGTTCGCCGACCTGCAGGTCGGGCTCGACTACTATCACATCGAGATCGACAACGAGATCTCGCAGCTGGGCCCGGATAACATCCTCAACCTCTGCTACGACAGCGCCGACTTCCGCAGCGGCTCGCCCTATTGCACCCTGATCGCTCCGCGTGACTCCAACAACAACATCGCCTTCATCGACGACCAGTTCCTGAACGTCTCGCGCCAGATCACCGCCGGTCTCGACCTGACGGTGCTGTACCGCAAGGAACTCAGCTTCGGCCGCCTCACGCTCCACGGCGAGGCTACCTATCAGCTGGAGAATACCCAGGAACTCCTCCCCGGCGCCGGCTTCCTGGACTTCAACGGGACGTTCGGCACGCCGCGCATGGTGTTCAACACCGACGCCCGGATAAAGCATGGCCACTGGGAGTTCACCTGGGCGACCACCTTCCTGGGCCATCAGCAGGAGTACAGCCTGACCGGCGAAACCCCCGGCGGCCGCTACAACCTCGACCAAGGCTCGCAGCTCTACCATACGTTGTCGGTGAGCTATACCGGGGACAAGTGGCGGGCCGAATTCGGGGTGCGCGACGTGGGCAACGACTATCCGCCGGTGATCAGCGGCAACCCGGACACCGGCTATGCGCCGCGGATCGGCGAGTTCGCCAACGGCTATGGCAACCTCGAGCTGTTCGGCCGAACCTTCTTCGTCAACTTGAGAAAGTCGTTTTGATGACGAAGGACGGCGCCTCGGGAGGGGCGCCGTCCTATCGTTCGCGCCCGCGTATCCAGGA
>DATCFQ010000186.1:0-2980 GCA_036509495.1 Caulobacteraceae bacterium | reverse complement strand
GGGAGCTGCGGAGGAGTCGGAAGGAACGTCAGCCGCAGCCGGAGCGGCCGCGGGCTGAGTCGCGGCGGGGTTCGACTGGTCTTGGGCCGAGGCGGCGCCGGCGAGGGCCGTGGCGGCGGCGAGGGCGGCGGCGGCTGCGGTGAATTTGAGAAACATGGGAGCTAGCCCTTTCCGGTCTAGGTTGGACGCAGCAAAGACGCCGGACGGGCGAAAGAGTTGCATGCGTTCACGACTTCGTGATCATGAATAGGTTCATTTAGATGCGGCTTTCTAGAAGTATATTTCAGGCAAAGTCGACGAACTTATAGGTATAGCTTCTCGACCGACGCCCGTCTCGCCAAGACCTCCGGGTGTCCGGACCGGTGAGAATCGCCGTTCTGCGACAAGTCGAAGCGGGGCCGATCGAAGGCGCCCGCCGCCGCGCGGCGCCCATGCCCGGCGTCCGCGATGGCGATGGGACGCCCCGGCGGTCCGCTTCGGCGCCTAGCGCTTGGGCGCCAGCATGAACCGGCGCCCAGAAATCAGGCTCAACCCGGCAAAACCATGGCCGCGGCCTGGCGGGTTGTGCGCCGCACCCATCGCCCCGCTAGCGTCGCCAATGCCGAACGGGGGCCTCCATCCAGATCCGCCGCCGCGTGGCGACTCATGAACCGAACAAGCGCGCGCCAGAGCAACGCGCGGGAGCCAGCGCATGAAACTGATCATTGCGATCATCAAGCCCTTCAAGCTCGACGACGTGCGCGATGCGCTCGCCGGCGCGGGTGTGGAAGGCCTGACGATCTCGGAAGTGAAGGGCTACGGCCGTCAAAAGGGGCAGACCGAGATCTACCGGGGGGCCGAGTACCAGGTCGTCTTCGTGCCCAAACTGAAGCTGGAGGCCGCCGTGGAAGACACCTCGGTCGCCAAGGCCGTCGCCGCCATCCGCGGCGCCGCCAACACCGGCAAGATCGGCGACGGCAAGATCTTCGTCGTCAACGTCGAGGACGCGGTCCGCATCCGTACGGGCGAAACAGGCGCTGCGGCGCTCTGAAAACATCGGGAAATCAGGGGATCTCCGAATGAAAAGTATTGGAATAAAGCGGCTGGCGGGCGTGTTGCTCGCCGCCCTGATCGTCGGGGGGCCCATGGTCGCTCCGGCGGTCGCCCAGATCGCCTCTTCGGCGCCCGCGGCCAGCGCCGCGCCGGCGGCGAGCGCTGCTCCGGCCAGTGACGCCAGCTCCGCGCCGGCCGCTTCGTCGGCTCCGGCCAGCGCCGCTCCGGCGGCCGCCACGCCGGCTCCGCCCAAGCTCGACAGCGGCGACACCGCCTGGATGATGACCTCGACGGCCCTCGTGCTGATGATGACCATCCCGGGCCTGGCGCTGTTCTACGGCGGCATGGTCCGCAAGAAGAACGTGCTGTCCACACTCGCCCAGTCCTTCGTCATCACCTGCCTGGTGACGGTGCTCTGGATGGTCGTGGGCTATTCGCTGGCCTTCACCACCAACCCTGACGCCGGCATCCAGAAATGGATCGGCGCATGGTCAGGACCAGCGTCACGCATCCTGATGGCCGGATCGATCGGACAGGTGAGCTCGCTCGCGAACACCATCCCCGAGTCGGTCTTCATGTGCTTCCAGATGACCTTCGCGATCATCACCCCGGCCCTGATCTGCGGCTCCTTCGCCGAACGGATGAAGTTCTCCGGGATGATCCTGTTCATGGCCCTGTGGCTGCTGGTGGTCTACTGCCCGATCGCCCACTGGGTGTGGGGCGGCGGCTTCCTGGGCTCGGCCGGCGTGCTGGACTTCGCCGGCGGCACCGTGGTGCACATCAATGCCGGCGTCGCGGGCCTGGTCACCGCCCTGGTCCTCGGCAAGCGCAAGGGTCTGGGCCACGACAACATGGCGCCGCACAACCTGGTGCTGACCATGATCGGCGCCTCCTTGCTGTGGGTCGGCTGGTTCGGCTTCAACGCCGGTTCGGCCGTCACCTCCAGCGCTCTCGCCGGTTCGGCCTTCATGAACACCCAAGTCGCGACCGCTACGGCGGCCCTGGCCTGGATGGTGGTGGAATGGATCGAGCGCAAGAAGCCGACCCTGCTCGGCCTCTGCTCGGGCGCCGTCGCGGGCCTGGTGGCCATCACCCCGGCTTCCGGCTTCGTCGATCCGGTCGGTTCGCTGATCATCGGCATCGCGGCCGGTGTCGGCTGCTACGCCGGCGCAGTGTGGGTGAAGAAGATCTTCAAGTACGACGACGCTCTGGACGCCTTCGGCGTGCACGCGGTCGGCGGCCTGATCGGGGCGCTGCTCACCGGCCTTCTGGCCAGCGAGGCGGTCAACCCGCTCTCCAAGGGCCACAGCCTGCTGACCCAGGCCAATGGCGTGGTCTGGACCATCGGCTGGACCGCGCTTGGCACCTTCATCATCCTGATGATCTGCAAGTTCACCACCGGCATCCGCGTCTCCGAGGACGTGGAAATGGAGGGCCTCGACCTGGGCCTCCATGGCGAGACGGTGCACGACTGACGCTGAACGTCCCCGCCGCTTTTATGGCGGGCGCTACCAGGTGCGTAACGGCGGAGGCCTCTCGCGAGGCCTCCGCTTTGCGTTTGGGATGGCGGCTCTACGGCCCCCAGGGCCCCCCGAGCCGGCAGGGCTTGACCCACCAGTCCGGGTGCTCCGCCGCGAGCCTCACCGCCAGTCGGTGCGCCGATGCATGGTCGGCGCAGAAGGCGAAACAGGCCGAGCCGGATCCCGACATGCGGCCGAGCAGGGTCTCGGGCGCGGCCCTGAGCGCCGCCAGCGCCTGGCCGATGGCCGGCTGCAGCGAGACCGCCGGCGCCTCCAGATCGTTGCGGCAGCGGGAGAACATCGCGGCGGCCTCGCCCGGTGTCGCGATGCGGGCCGGCAGCTCCGGCGCGGCGGCCGAGGCCTCGCCCGGATCGGCGTCGAAGGCGCGGTAGACCGGGCCGGTCGCCGAATCCACCGGCGGCCGCACC
>DATCFQ010000185.1:0-6873 GCA_036509495.1 Caulobacteraceae bacterium | reverse complement strand
GGCGTGCAGGGTGGCGTCGGTGAACACCAGCCAGGTCCCGCCGGCAGCGAAGCTGACGCGGCGGCGGATCGCCGTCTCCTGATAGACGGAATCTTGCTTGGCCAGGTCGTGCAGCCGCAGCATGGCGTGGTCGTAGGGGCTGCGCCGGCCCTTGGTCAGCTTCAGCGCCTGCAGCACTGCGGCCGAGCCCGGCAGCGGGCGACCAGCGGCCGGCAGGAAGCGGGTGGCGAAAGGTTCGAACGGCTCGCCCACGTTCCACACCCGCGGCCTGCCCTGCGGATCGATATTGGCGAATAGCCGCAGGATCCGGCGGCCCTGCACCGGCTGGGAGGGGAAGGCGTCGATGTGCAACCGCCGGTCGTCCTTGCGCGGGCTGATCGCCCGGTCCTCGATCTCGCAAGGCCGGAGGCTGGTGCGGCCGAGCTGCAGCGCATGGCCATAGCTCGGCAGCAGCATCTGGGCCGCCGCCAGCGACCAGACCGAGAAACGGTCCATCAGCTTGCGGACCAGGTGGGCCCTGAGGTCGTCGGCCGTCAGCCCGCCGAGGCGGCCGGTGGCGGGATCGAAGCTGATGTTCTTGGAGCGGCCGTCGCAGAGGCCGGGATCCAGCAGGGTCTCCTCGCCATCCAGCAAGGGGAAGCCGAGCTTGGGCAGGGCCGCCACCTCGCCCTGCTCCAGGGCGAACAGGGCGTCCGCCTGGTCGGCCGAACGCGGCGGCCAGACGGCGATGCAAGCCACGCGATCCTGCAGCGGCTCGGGCGTTCGCGGCCTTCTTCCTAGAGCCTGACGCATGGAATGGTCCCGATCACAGGCGCTTCGACTCAGCGCCCAATCCCACGCCAGCGTCAATGGACGAAGCGGGCCTGTGTTCCATCGGCTCAGACGCGCTCGGCGGCCTTGATCGCGACGCGGCAGCCGGCACGGATCACCGCGGTCAGCAGACCATATCCGGGCGCATCGCGGGCGCCGGACCCGATCGCCTTGTCGTGGTGGGCCAGTTCCTCGGCGCGGTAGCCGTCGAGCCGGCCGGAGAGCTCGGGGTCGACCTCGGCCAGCTCCAGGACCTGGCCGGCGTAGTGCTGCTCGATCACGCTCTCCACCGCCTCGGTGCAGGCGTGGGCGGCGGTCTCGCCGATCAGGGCGGTGGCGGCGCCGAGCGCAAAGCCGGCGGCCGCCCAAAGCGGCGACAACAGGCTGGGCCGCGCTCCCCGCTGGCCCAGCAGGGTCTCGAAGGCCGCAAGATGCGCCTCTTCCTGGGCCCCGAGTTCGGCGAATTCGGCGGCGGCTGCGGCCTTGCCGCGGGCGCCGGAGAACACCGCCTGCTGGCCGCGGTAGATCTGCACGGCCGCCAGCTCGCCGGCGTGGTCGACGCGCAGGATCTCGGCCGTGCGCGCCTTCAGCGCGCCGGCGCCGGGCCGGGGCGGCGCGGGCCTAGGCTTCGAGGCCACGGGTGATCTCCCGACCCAGCACCACGATGCCGCTCAGCACCGCCAGCACCAGGGCGACCAGCACGTTCCAGCCGGCCATCGACAGGCCGGCGAAGCGCCAGGCCGCCACGTCGCAGCGCGGAGCGGTGATGCGGGCGCCGCCCAGCAGGCCGTTGATGGCGGCGAGGTTGGCGGCGCCGGTCTGGGCCCCGGTGCAGGTCTGCGGCCCCTGCCACAGCTTCCACTCGACGCCGGCGTGATAGGCGGCCAGGCCCGCCTCGTAGAGGAAGACCAGGGCCAGGATCGCGCTGGCGATGGCGACCACGTGCTTGCCCTTGACGAAGCGGCCGACCAGCCAGCCGGCGAGGCCGACGGCGATGGCGATCCAGTAGATCTCGCGCTGCTTCAGGCAGAGCTCGCAGGGCGCAAGGCCACCGAAGCTCTCGAACCCATGCGCCACGGCCAGCACCGCCGCCGCGCAGAAGGCCGCCACCAGGGGCCAGGATCGGAACACCGAACGCCGCAGGCTGCTCATGGGGGCGGTATAGGCAAGGGAACGGCCGGCGAAAAGCCGCTATCCTCTCCCCGCTCATCCCCGCGAACGCCGGGACCCAGGACAGGTCGGCGTGGCGTCTGGTCCTGAGGCGCTGAGTCGGTGGCGGCTTCGCATTTTCACCACCAAGTTCACCAAGGGCACCAAGGGACCGGCGCTGAGAGCGGCCAGCCGGCGATCGGCGGTGCGACGAGCGTGCGCTTCGCGCGATGTGTCTTGGCTTCCTTGGTGTGCTTGGTGAACTTGGTGGTGAAAAACTGCGCCAGCGGCGGCCGCGGCGGCGGCTGGCTTTAGTGGATCAGCTTCAGCGACAGCAGCGCGAGGGCCGCGACCAGGGCCACGCCGGAGACCACCCAGACCAGCCGCTTCTCGATGAAGCCCTGGATCGGTGCGCCATAGGCCCGGATCAGCCCGGCCACGGCGAAGAAGCGGGCGCCGCGGATCACGATCGAGGCGCCCAGGAACATCAGATAGGGGAACTGGAACAGGCCCGAGGCGATGGCGGTGATCTTGTAGGGCAGGGGCGTGGCCAGGAGCAGCAGCCCCCACTTGGCGTACCAGTGCTGGAAGGTGGTGATGTCGCCGCCGGTCAGGCTGATGATCCAGGTCCCCACCGGATGCAGGAAATAGCCGATGGCATAGCCGGTCGAGCCGCCGGCGACCGAGGCGACGAAGCAGATCGTGGCGTTGCGCCAGGCGTGCTCGCGCCTGGCCAGCACCATCGGCATCAGCATCACGTCGGGCGGGATCGGGAAGCACACCCCCTCGATGAAGGCCACGCCCGCCAGCCACAGCGGCGCCGCCGGGGAGGCGGCCAGCTGCATCAACCTGTCGTAGGTGCGTCGGAGCATGGCCCGGCTTTAGCAGCGCGACTCGCAAAGCTCACAGCGCTTTCGGCACGGCGGCGCGTTGACTAGGTTGAGCCGCCAAAGAGGAGGCGCGCCATGGCCGGCGAGCTGTTCGACAATCCCCTATCTGGTCGACCGCTATGGGGCCCAGGAAATCTATGACGTCGACTTCCGCCCCATCGAAGGCGCGGCCGAGAAGCTGGCCGAGCGCGGCGTCGGCCTGGGCTACCTCGACCACCTGACCCACAACGTCCACCGCGGCCAGATGGACCGCTGGGCGGACTTCTACGAGCGCATCTTCAATTTCCGCGAGATCCGCTACTTCGACATCGAGGGCCGGCAGACCGGCCTCATCTCCCGCGCCATGACCTCGCCCTGCGGCAAGATCCGCATCCCGCTGAACGAGAGCCGGGACGAGCACTCGCAGATCGAGGAGTTCCTGCGCGACTATGGCGGCGAGGGCATCCAGCACATCGCCCTGGGGACCCCAGACATCTTCCATGCGGTGGAGACCTTGCGCGAGCGCGGCGTGACGTTCCAGGGCGCCCCCGACACCTATTGTGAGCAGCTCGACGCCCGGGCGCCGGGCCGTGGCGAGAGCACCCAGCGGCTGAGGGGAGACCGCATCCTGCTCGACGGCGCCCCCAACCGAGGGCCAGGGCCTGCTCTTGCAGATCTTCACCGAGAACCAGATCGGCCCGATCTTCTTCGAACTGATCCAGCGCAGGGGCAACGAGGGCTTCGGCGAGGGCAACTTCAAGGCCCTGTTCGAATCCATCGAGTTCGACCAGGTCCGCCGCGGGGTGCTGCCCGAGGCGCCCGTGCGCTGAGGCGCCGTCGCCGGCTTGCGCCCGCCCGCTTCAGCCCCTATCCGTCCGCCACGCCCTGGCGCCCCAGTGGCGAAATGGTAGACGCGGCAGACTCAAAATCTGTTGTCCGCAAGGACGTGTTGGTTCGAGTCCGACCTGGGGCACCAAGGCATTGCGCGCCGACGTTCGCGGGCGTGTGGAGAATCTCCAAGAAATCAGCTATATAAGGGCGGTGATGCTTCGGCATTGACCGCCCACGTTCGCCGCTGATCGCGCAGAATTGGGGGTCACTCCGGGGGTCACGTTCAGAACCGCTGATCGGAGTGACCCCCAAATGGCCCTGTCAGACGCTTCCGTCCGCGCCGCCAAGGCCCGGCCGACTCAATACAAGCTGTTCGATGAGGGCGGCCTTTTCGTCATCGTCAGGCCCGCCGGCGGCAAGCTGTGGCGGCTGAAGTACCGCCATGGCGGCAAGGAACAGCAACTCTCCATCGGCGTCTTCCCTGACGTAGGGCTGAAGGAGGCACGCCAACGGCGGGACGAAGCGCGCAAACAGATCGCGGCTGGACTCAATCCCTCGTTCGAGAAGAAGCGGGCGGCGGTGGCCGCGTCCATCGGCGCAGCCAACACCTTCAAGGCGGTGGCCGACGAGTTCATCGCCAAGCGCGAGCGCGAAGGGATCAAGGGCATCACCGCCGACAAGGCGCGGTGGCTACTTGGCCAACTGGAGCCCGCCCTCGGCTCGCGTCCCATCGCGGAGATCGAGCCCTACGAACTGCTGGCCGTTCTGAAGAAGGTGGAGCTGTCGGGCCGCTATGAGACGGCCAAGCGCCTGCTCGCCTTCTCTGGTCGCGTGTTCCGGTTCGCGGTGGCCACCGCCCGCGCCAGTCGCAACGTGGCGGCCGACCTCGAAGGCGCGCTGGTGTCGCCGAAGGTGAAGCATCACGCCGCCATCATCGAACCTGTGGCCGTTGGCGGGCTGCTCAGGGCCATCGAAGGCTTCGACGGCTACCCGACCACCAAGTGGGCCTTGCGCCTCGCTCCGCACGTCTTTGTCCGCCCCGGCGAGCTGCGCATGGCCGAGTGGTCCGAGATCGACCTGGACGCGGCCGTCTGGCGCATCCCCGGCGCCCGCATGAAGATGAACCGCGAGCACGTCGTTCCCCTGTCGGGTCAGGCGGTGGCGATCTTGAGCGAGGCGCGCGAGCTGACCGGCGACGGACGTTTTGTCTTCCCGTCACTCCGCACCCCTCAGCGGCCGATGTCCGAGAACACCCTCAACGCCGCCCTCCGCCGCCTCGGCTACGGCTCGGACGAAATGACCTCCCACGGCTTCCGCTCGACAGCGAGCACGCTGCTCAACGAGTCAGGGCGGTGGTCAGCCGACGCCATCGAGCGCGCCTTGGCCCACGGCGACAGCGACAACGTGCGCGCGGCCTATCATCGGGGCGCCCACTGGCAGGAGCGGGTCCAGATGGCGCAGTGGTGGAGCGACTATCTCGATACGCTCCGCGACGGGGCGAAGATCATTCCCTTGGCCCGGAGTTCCTAGCTGGTCCCCCTCCCCCGTTTCACGTGGGCGCTCCAAGGTCTGCTTTCCGGCGGGAGGTCAACGCGAAAGAACGACCCCGAACTGACGTTCGGAGCGTCCGCTTGCGGCGCCGAAAGCTCACGCGGCAAAGGTGGCTGCGCCGCGTGCAGGCTTCCACGCTGGTCTTCTGTCCGAGGCGGCGGAAACCCGCTGTTCCCGGGCCTCGGCGCTCAACCGTGCAACGGTCCGGAGGCGGTCCTGCCGAGTAGCACGTTCAGGGCCGTGCGGTCGGGCCTGGAGAGGTCCATCCCGTCCGCCGCCACATACTGTGCCCGCGCCTCGGCGTAGCGGCCCGACAGCATCAGCGCCTCGCCCCATTCCATGTGGTTCCTGCCCCAGCGAGGGGCGTATTTGTCGGCCTCGGCGAACTTGGCCGCCGCTCCTACGAAGTCGCCCTTGCGCATCAGCGCCTCGCCCCACAGTTCCTTCGGATCGGCGAAGCGGGGACCCAGGGCCTCGGCCTTGACGAACTCGGCGATGGCACCCGCGATATCGCCCCGTGCGAGCTTTGAACGGCCCCAGTCCAAGTGGGCGATGGGCAGGGACGGACCCTGGCGGACAGCCTCGGCGAACCAACGGTCCGCGCCGGGTGTGTCGCCGGCTGCGTCGGCGATCAGGCCGCGCATGCGGACGCACAGGTAGCAGTCGAGCGGCGTGGTCGAGATCAGGGACTGGGCCTGCGCCATCTGACCGGTCATGGCTTGGGCATAGGCGAGCCAGGATTTGAATGCGCCCGGCGAGCGCGACTGCGCGGCATCGACCAGGGCCTGGGCCGACACCCGCGCTCCTGGCCAGTCCCCAACGCCCGCGGCCGCAGCCCAGCGCGTCTCGAGTCCCATTTGGGACGGAACATCGTCGTTGATCATGGCTCGGTTCAGCAGAAGCTCGGCCCCTGAGCCATCGTGGGTCAGAGCCGCAACACGCGCTTTCAGGACGTACTGCTGGGCGACGCTCCCCCCGCTGGCGAGCAAAACATGGCTGTTATCGTCTGCAAGCCGTTCATAATCAGCGGTCATCTGATCGATGAAGCTGCGTCCGCGAGCCATCACCATCGCATATCCGGGGCGCTGCTGGCGCAGCTGATCCTCGAGGCGAGCGCGGATCAGGCGACGAGCGTAGGCCAGGGCCGCCTCGTCGTGGCCAAGATCGAGGCTGGACCTCGCGGCTTCCATCCATCCCACCATGACCGTGGGATCGATCTCGATGGCGATCTCGGCCTTGCGCAAGGCGCGCGTGGCGTCGCCGTCGACATTGGCCCACAGCGCATAGGCGTCGGCGCGCTGCTTCAGCGATCCGCCGAGCCGCAAGTTGCGCTCGGCCGCCGCCAGGGCCTCGTCGCTCCGCCCCCGGGACGCCAGGTACTGGACGTAGTTGACCGGATCGAAGATCGCGAAGGCCTTCTCGGCCGCGGCCTGCATTAACTTGTCCAGGTCCGCGCTGGGCCCGCTGACGACGATCGGGTCCGAGCCCGCCATGTTCAGGCTCAGGGACACGGCGCCGCCGCCGTCGTCGCGAAGACCTCCGGTCAGTCTGGTCTCGTGGCCCAGCCAGCGGCGCAGATAGCGGCCGACCTCGTCCAGCGACACGCCGGTCTCGGGAATCTCCACCTTGACCGTCGAGTCGCTGTCGGCGCGGACGTCGTCCG
>DATCFQ010000184.1:0-2143 GCA_036509495.1 Caulobacteraceae bacterium | reverse complement strand
CGGTCGGCCGCTTCGTGCTCGACGTCCATGGCGAGAGCCGCGACCTCTGGCCTGCCAACGACGCCCTCTGCAGCGCGCTGCAGGTGATCAACCACCTGCAGGACTGCGCCAAGGACTATGCCGAGCTGGACCGGGTCTATCTGCCCGAGGACGCCCTGGCTGAGGCCGGGACCAGCGTGGAGGCCCTGGCCGCCCCACGCGCCTCGCCCGCGCTCAGAGGGGTGATCTCGGGTCTCGCACGCCGGACGGCCGAACTGCTGGATCTCTCGCGCCCGTTCGCGGCCGGCATCCGCGACGGCCGGCTGGCCTATGAGGTGGCGCTGATCCAGCGCCTGGCCGAGAGCCTCACCGCCTGGCTGGAGAGGCGCGATCCGCTGTCGGATCAGGTCCACCACAAGCCCTGGAATGTCGCAGGCCTCGCCGCCCTCGCTCTCGCCGACCGCGTGACCGGGCGGGGTGAAAACAGATGAGCGCCATTGCGGTTCTCCTCTCCCAGCGGGAGAGGAAGGGGCCCGTTGCGCAGCAACGGGAAGGTGAGGGGTTTCGCCCCCTCCGGCTTACCCCCTTATCTTCCCACGCCTGCGGCGCGGGCCCCTTCTTCTCCCCATGGGAGAAGAGAACTTGAGCGCCGCCGCCCAAACCACCGCACAAGCCACGGCCACCGAGACCCAGGCCTCGGGCAGCTCGTTCTACGCCGGCATGCGGGTGCTGCCCAAGGCCGAGCGCGCAGCGATGTTCGCGATCTATGGCTTCTGCCGGCAGGTCGACGACATCGCCGACGACCTCCAGGGCGAGCGCTCCGAACGCCGCGCGGCGCTGGATGCCTGGCGCGCCGATATCGAGGCGCTCTACGCCGGAGGCGATCCAGGCCGCGCCGCCCTGGTGGCCGAGCCGGTGCGCCGCTTCGGCCTGGCCAAGGCCGACTTCCTGGCCGTGATCGACGGCATGCAGATGGACGCGGACGAGGACATCCGCGCCCCGGCCATGGCCAAGCTCGACCTCTATTGCGACCGAGTGGCCAGCGCGGTCGGCCGCCTTTCGGTGCGAATCTTCGGCATGGACCAAGGCCCCGGCGAGGCCCTAGCCCGCCATCTCGGCCGGGCGCTGCAACTGACCAACATCCTGCGCGACCTCGACGAGGACGCTGGCATGGGCCGGCTCTATCTGCCCCGCGAGCTTCTGGATCAGGCGGGGATCGGCAGCTCGGACCCCGCCCTGGTGGTCGGCGATCCGCGGGTCGACCAGGCCTGCCGCGCCCTGGCGGCCGAGGCCCGCGCCCACTACGCCGCCGCCGCCAAGGTCATGAGGGCTCGTCCGCGCGGACGCCTGGCCGCGCCGCGCCTGATGGGCGCCGTATACGGACGGATCCTGGACCGCACCGAGTCCAAAGGCTGGGCGCCGCCGCGGCGGAGGGTCAAGCTCGGCAAGGCCGAGCTCGTGTGGCTCCTGCTTCGCCACGGGATCCTGGGTTGAGCCGAACCATCTATGTCATCGGCGCGGGCCTCTCGGGCCTCTCGGCCGCGGTGACCCTGGCCGGGCGCGGCGA
Organism: Caulobacteraceae bacterium; assembly: GCA_036509495.1. Lineage (GTDB taxonomy): Bacteria > Pseudomonadota > Alphaproteobacteria > Caulobacterales > Caulobacteraceae > JANWHQ01. Next base: position 597 of record DATCFQ010000184.1, on the reverse strand, counting down.
GCGCGTGGAGCTGTTCGAGGGCGCGGCCCAGGCCGGCGGCCGCTGCCGCTCCTATCTGGATCCGCAGCTCGGAGTGGTGATCGACAACGGCAACCACCTGGTGCTGTCGGGCAACCGCGCGGTGCACGCCTATCTGGATCAGATCGGCGCGGCCGAGCATCTGATCGGCCCCGATGAAGCGGCCATCGCCTTCGCCGATCTCGAGACCGGCGAGCGCTGGACCATCCGCCCCAATGCCGGACGGCTGCCCTGGTGGATCTTCGCCAAGCGCCGCCGCACGCCGGGGACCACGCCCGGCGACTATCTGAGCCTCGCCGCCCTGCTCTATCCGCCGCGCGGCAAGCGGCTGGATCAGCTGTTGGCCTGCAGAGGCCCGCTATGGGATCGGCTGCTGCAGCCTTTCCTGCTGGCGGTGCTGAACACCGAGCCCGAGGCCGGCTCGGCCGATCTCGCCGCGGCGGTGGTGCGCGACACCCTGGGGCTCGGCGGCCAGGCCTGCCGCCCCCGCATCGCCCAGCCGACCCTGGCTTCGGCCTTCGTCGATCCCGCCCTGGCCTATCTGGAGAGCAAGGGCGTCCAGGTGCATCTCGGCCGCCG
>DATCFQ010000183.1:0-6073 GCA_036509495.1 Caulobacteraceae bacterium | reverse complement strand
CCCCATGGTCCACGTTTTGATCGTCTTGCGCTGTTTGCATTTAACCTAAGCTATGCGGGGAAATGGGTGGGTGCGCGTCCCGGTCAAGATCGGCCGGCTCTGTGGGCGTTCCGCTATATACTTGATCGCGTTGCGCGAGATTTCGACTGGAACACTCGTCGAATTAGTGCCGACGATATAGAGTCGTTTGTACATAATGATTCTCGATATGAAGCTCATACCGCGCGCAAGCTCTCCACTAATCTAAATTATCTTTATAGCGTCGGTCACATCAAGGACTTGTCCAGTCCCCGTGTAGATAGGTGGTGGGTAGATGCATTATTCTTGACCTTGGATAGAGTGATTGAGCACAGAAGAAATGAGGGGTATGCCCCACCAGAAGCGCAGTTCTCCAATCTGCTCACGCAATCAGGCTTCACCGGTCTGTCCGGAAAGCGAAGCCTTGAGAAGGATCTCGCTACTCGTCATCTCGTTCGGCTCTATGTTGAATGTGGCGGTCGGGACCGCTTTTCTGACGAACACGTAAAGGAAAGGACAGCATTAAGACTGCCCGACTTGGCGTGGTATATAGCGAATGACAAACGGCCCCAAGGTGCAGTTCACCCTACGAATCCAAGGATTCTTAAGAGCATACCAAGAGCGTGTGCAATGCTAGCGAATTACGCCGGCTTTGACGTCGTTGATGCCGACGAACTCGCCGCTTTCGAGCCGGACGAGTTCATTCGTCGCCATACACGTGCGGCCTTGAGTAAGCTCGATCAGGCTAACATAAGACCCACCATGACTGCCGAAGAATTGATGCGTCTAACGAGGTCAAAGTGACTACGTTTTTAGACACCAACATACTAATCTACCTTCTAGATTCCGAATCTTCCCATCATAAGTGGTCGGTCGATCAGTTGGATATCTGCAAGCAGAGCGGTCCTGCTGTCATATCGGACATCGTCTATTGCGAGTTCGCGGTTGGCATGGAAACCCAAGCCGACGTAGATCTCGCTTTGTCTGAATTGGCTGTTGAGCGAATTGCGGCTACGGATACGGTGCTGTTCAGAGCAGCCGAAGCGTTTCGGAAATATAGGGACCTGAAGGGGCAGAAAAACAGGGTGCTACCGGACTTTCTAATCGGTGCGATGGCGGAGGTTCACGACGCGCCCTTGATAACGAACAACTCGGCAGATTTCGAAACTTACTTCCCCAAGCTCGTCCTGATCGCTCCGGGCGAAACACAATAGCTTTCTTCAATTTCGCCACGCCACCAGCGCCGTCGTCGCCAGCACTTCCTCCATCGGGCCCTCGGCCTCCCAGTCGGCGAACTTGCGGGCCAGCTCGGCCAGCAGGTCGTCGGCCTTGTCGCCGAGGCGGGCGCGGGAGGTCGAGGAGAAGGAGAGCAGGCGGTCGGTGAGGGTCTGTAGGGTGAGCGGTTGGCGCAGGATGACGTTGATCTGCTCCAGGCGGCTGAAGGGCGAAGCCAGCAGCACCGAGACGTGCGGCTGCTCGCGGCTCTTGTGGATCGGGTGGGACCGGTCGTCCGCGGACCAGGCGCGGTCCATCTGGTTGAACTCGCCGATGCGCCGGTTCTCGGGGATCTTGAGCGTCTCCTCGCCCATCAGCACCACCGCCCCGCCCGGCTCGATCAGGCCGTCGAGGATCGCCAGGATTTCTTCCCGATCCATCCAGTGGAAGGCGCGGCCGATGACCACCGCCTTGAAGCGGCCGTGGCGGGCGTCGAGGTCGTCGGAGCGGCCTTGCACCACCCGCATGTTGGCTACCCCGGCGGCCTGTTCGTGGGCGATGGCCAGCATCTGGGGCTCGGGGTCCATGGCCACCGCCTCGGCCACATGGCCGGCGAAGGCGCGGGCGAGCTGGCCGGGGCCGCAGCCGAGGTCGAGCACCCGGTCGTCCCGCGTCAGCCCGATCAGCTGGACCACCCGGTCGATCAGGGCGCCCGGATAGGGCGGCCGGCCGGCCAGATAGTGGGCGGCGGCTGTCTGGAAGCGGCGGTCTTCGAAGTCGGCGGCAGGTTCGGCGGTCATGGGTTCCGGATTGCTCTTCAGGCGCCCCCGATGCAACCGCCTGTTCGTGAGGTTCGTGAGGTTCGTGGTTTCTCTTGCAGACATCCCGCCGCCGACAGATCCGCCAGTTGAACCACGAACCTCACGAACCTCACGAACCAGCAAGGCGCAGAACGCTGTTCCTCTTGGCCCGCAGCCCGCTATTCTGACCTTGGGCCCGCGAACCATCAGGACGACATGAGCCAGGACCTTTCGATCCTCTTCACTCCGTTCGAGCTGGCCGGAATCCGGCTGAAGAACCGCTTCGTCATGCCGGCGATGACCCGCGCCCGCACCCCCGCGCCCGGAACGCCGACCGAACTCAACGCCCTCTACTATGCCCAGCGCGCCTCCGCCGGGCTGGTGATCGCCGAGGGGACCAATCCCGTCCCCGGCGGCTCGGGCTTCCCCGGCGTGCCGGCCATCTATGCGCCCGAGCATGTCGATGGCTGGCGGCGGGTGGCGGAGGCGGTGCACGGCGCCGGCGGCAAGCTGTTCGTGCAGCTCTGGCACGGGGGCCGCATCTCCTCGGCCGCCTGGCAGCCGGACGGCCGTCCGCCGCTGGGCGCCTCGGCGGTCAGGGCCGAAAACGCCCTGTTCGTGACGCCCGACGGCCAGAGGGGCCAGCCGGACATCCCGCGCGAGGCCGCCCAGGCCGAGATCGACTGGCTGGTCGAAGGCTTCGCCAAGGCCGCCCGCAACGCCATCTCCGCCGGCTGCGACGGGGTCGAGATCCACGGCGCCAACGGCTATCTGGTGCACCAGTTCTTCTCCGACCGGGCCAATGTGCGCACCGATGGCTATGGCGGGGCGCCGAAGAACCGCATCCGCTTCGCCGTCGAGATCGCCGAGGCCATCGCCGCCGAGGTGGGGCCGGATCGCACCGCCATCCGGATCTCGCCGCTGGCCGCCTACCAGGACGCGCCGGTGTCCGATCCGTCCGACGTCTATCCGCCGCTGCTGGCCGAGCTGGACCGGCTGGGCCTCGCCTATGTGCATTGCGTGGAGGGCGAGCCGTCGGGGATCAACACCGGCCAGGGCGCGCCCGAACGCGAGTTCGACTTCCCCGCCGCCCGGCGGCTGTTCAGGGGCGCCTGGATCGCCAACAACGCCTATGACCCCGAGCGCGCGGCGGCGGCCATCGCCGCCGGGAACGCCGACCTGGTCTCTTTCGGCCGGCCGTTCCTCTCCAATCCCGACTATCCGGCGCGGGTGCGGCTGAGCGCGCCGCTCAACGCCATCGACAACGCCACCGCCTATGCCGGCGAGGCCGAGCGCGGCTACACCGACTATCCAGCGCTGGAGATCGAGCCGGCGGAGTAGCGCCCGTGCCCCACGCCACCGCCGCAGACGGAACGAAGCTCTGGTTCGAGGAGGCGGGCGCTGGCCCGCCGCTGCTGCTGGCCCACGAGCTGGGGTCGGACGCGCGGCAATGGCGCGGGCAGGTGGGCGCCTTCTCGGGCGACTTCCGCTGCATCGCGCCCAACGCTCGCGGCTATCCGCCCTCGGAGGTTCCAGAAGACGCCGACGCCTATCTCTGGGACCGCTTCGCCGATGACATCGGGGCGGTGTTGGACGCGGCCGGCGAGGCGCGCGCGGCGCTGGTGGGCTGGAGCATGGGCGCCTATGCCGCCCTGCAGTTCGCCCGGCTGCATCCGGGGCGCGTCCGGGCCCTGGTGCTGGTGGGCATCGGCTCCGGTTCGCCGAAAGCCGACGAGACGGGCTGGCGCACACAGATGGCGCTGATGGCGGCCGCGTGGCTGGAAGATCCGCGCCGCGGGGCGGACACGATGGCCGAGGCTGACAACCGCCAGCCGCTGCGGCGGCTCAATCCCGGGGCCTTCGATGCCTGGCTGGCCGACCTGGAGGGCCATTCGCCCGAGGGCATGGCCCGCACCTGCCGCAACTACCAGGGTCGGCGGCCCTCGCTGCAGGATTTCGAGGCGGAGTTCGCCGGGCTGGAGGTCCCGACCCTGATCGTCTGCGGCGAGGAGGATGCGCCCTGCCTGGAGGCCTCGCGCTGGCTGGAGCGCACCCTGCCGAACGCGCAGCTCTGGCTCGTGGCCGGCGCCGGGCATTGCCCCAACCTCGAGATTGCGGACAAATTCAATCGCCGCGTGGGCCAGTTCCTGGCCGACCTGTCGAAAGCCGCCGCATGAGCCCGAGCCAGCGTAATCCCAAGGTCGACGCCGTCATCCTTGGCCGAGCCGGGAAATGGCGCAGGGAATTCGAGGCCCTGCGGGAGATCATCCTGGATTGCCCCCTGACCGAGGAGGTGAAGTGGGGCTGGCCCTGCTATTCCTACGAGGGGACCAACGTCGTCCTGATCCACGGCTTCAAGGACTACTGCGCCCTGCTGTTCATGAAGGGGGCGCTGATGAAGGACCCTGAGGGCGTCCTCATCCAGCAGACCCAGAACGTCCAGTCCGCACGCCAGATCAGGTTCACCAGCCTGGACGAGGTCGCCGGGCTGGGGGCCGCGCTCAAGGCCTATGTCCAGGACGCCATCGAGCTCACCAAGGCCGGCGCCAAGGTCTCGCGCAAGGCGACCTCGGACTTCGCCGTTCCGGACGAGCTTCGCGACCGGATGGATGGCGATCCCGACCTCAGGGCCGCCTTCGAGGCCCTGACCCCGGGCCGGCAGAGGGGATATCTCTTCCATTTCTCCCAGGCCAAGCAGTCCAAGACCCGCGACGCCCGGATCGAGAAGTGCCTGCCGAGGATCCTCGCGGGCAAGGGCTTCGACCAATAGCGGGGGCTCATCCGAGCCCAAGGATATCCAGCAGGCCCTGGAAATCATCGGGCGGCGCCGCTTCGACGCGGCGCGTCCCGCCGTCCGGATGCGGGAACTCCAGCGCCGCGGCGTGCAGCATCAGCCGGGGGACCGCCGCGCCGGCCAGGGCCAAGGCTCCGCCGTAGCGGACGTCGCCCGAGATCGGCCGGCCGATGGAGGCCAGGTGCACGCGCAGCTGGTGCATCCGCCCGGTCTCCGGGTTGAGCTCGAGCAGAGCCGCGGTCGCGTTCGAGGCCAGGGTGCGGTAGCGGGTCAGGGCCGTCTCGGCCTCGGAATGGTCGGCAAGGCAGACGCGCATATAGGCCTCGCGGCCGAGCTCCTCGCGCCGCAGGGGCCGCTCGATGGTTCCCGCCGCCGGCTCGGGCGCGCCGGGGGCGACGATGGCGAGGTAGGTCTTCTTCACCCGCCGCCCCATCACCGCCTTGCCGAGGAAGCCGGCGGCCGGCTTGGTCCTGGCGGTCAGGATCACGCCGGAGGTATCGCGGTCGAGCCGATGGATCAGCCGCGGCCGCGCATGGCCGGGCCGGGCGAAGGCCCAGAGCAGCTCATCCAGGGTGTTCACCTGCCCCCGGCCGCCCTGGCTGGACAGCCCCGCCGGCTTGTTCAGGGCGATGACCTGGCCGTCCTCGAAGATCACCATCGACCGCACCAGGGCGATCTCGTCTGGCGTGAGCGCGATGGGGGTGTCGACGGCGCGGGCGAGGCTCCCAACCCTCCGCTCATCCCCGCGAAAGCGGGGACCCAGGTTTTTTCCTGCCCTCATGGACGTTTGGAATGGCTTGCGCGGCCGGCGACAGACCTCGGCTCGCAAAAACGCCTGGGTCCCCGCTTTCGCGGGGATGAGCGGAACAAAGAAGGGCTCAGGACGCCCCCCGCTTCGCCCGCAGCTCCGCCCAGCGGTCGAGGCGTTCCTTGATGCGGGCCTCGGCGCCCTCGCCCCGCGGCGCATAGAACTGCTGCCGCTCCATGTCGTCGGGGAAGTAGTTCTGGCCCGAGAAGCTCTCCTCGGCCTTGTGATCGTACTGATAGCCGGCCGAATAGCCGAGCTGCTGCATCAGCTTGGTGGGGGCGTTGAGGATGTGCTTGGGCGGCATCAGCGAGCCCGTTTCCTTGGCCGCCCGGCGGGCCGCGCCGAAGGCGGCATAGGCGGCGTTGGACTTGGGCGCGGAGGCCAGGTGGATGCAGCACTGGGCGAGAGCCAACTCCCCCTCCGGCGAGCCCAGGAAGT
>DATCFQ010000182.1:0-3721 GCA_036509495.1 Caulobacteraceae bacterium | reverse complement strand
GGCACGCAGACCCTGACCGGGACCAACACCTACGCGGGCGCCACCCTGATCAGCGGGACGCTGAAGCTCACCGGCACCGGCTCGATCGCCGACTCGTTCCTCGTCGAGGACAACGGCCTGTTCGACATCTCCGGCACGACCCACGGGGCCTCGATCCATCAGCTGGGCGGCAGCGGCACGGTGAAGCTGGGCGGCGAGACCCTGACCCTGACCGCGGCGACCTCGACCAGCGCGGTGTTCTTTGGCGTCATCACCGGCGCGGGCGGATTGACCCTGGCGAGCGGCACCGAGGTCCTGGCCGGCGTCAACACCTACTCCGGAACCACCACCATCGACCCCGGCGCGCTGCTGGTCCTGGCCGGCCCGGGCTCGATCGCCAATTCGGCCGTCGATGACGACGGCCTGCTGCTCATCGCCTTCGCCAGCAAAGGCGCCGCCATCCGCGACCTCGCCGGCTCGGGCCTGGTGGAGCTGGGCGGCAAGACCCTCACCATCACCCAAGGGGCCCACACCTTCGGCGGCGTCATCGACGGCTCCGGCGGCCTGACCATCGCCGGCGGGAGCGAGGGGCTCAGCGGGACCAACAGCTATACCGGCGCCACCCTGATCGATGCCGGCGCGACCCTGAAGCTGGTCGGCGCGGGCTCGATCGCCGACTCCGCCGTGGTCACCGACAATGGCGGCGTCGACATCTCCGGCGCCTCCGGCGGCGTGTCGATCCGGAGCCTGGCCGGCGGCGGCGATGTCGCCCTGGGAGCCAACGGCCTGACCCTGGCCCACGCGGCCCACACCTTCTCCGGCGACATCTCCGGCTCCGGCGGCCTCACCGTCGCGGCGGGGACCGAGACCCTGTCCGGAACCAACGACTACACCGGTCTCACCACCATCGATGGCGGCGCCGTGCTGGCGCTGTCGGGGGCCGGTTCGATCGCCCAGTCCTCGGTCGAGGACGACGGCGTGCTGGACGTCTCGGGCGCGGCGTCCGGGGCCTCGATCCAGAGCCTCGCCGGCGCGGGCCTGGTGACGCTGCAGGCCAATTCCCTGACCCTCATCCACGCGGCGGGGACCTTCGCTGGCGTGATCTCCGGCTCGGGCGGCTTCGCCGTCGCGGGCGGGACCGAGATCCTGACCAGCGCCGAGACCTATACCGGCGACACCGGCATCGGCTCTGGCGCAACCCTGAAGCTGACCGGCGCGGCCTCCATCTCCGGCTCGGCGGTGGACGACGACGGGACCTTCGACGTCTCCGGCGCTTCCGGCGGCGTTTCGATCGTCAGCTTGGCGGGTTCGGGCGGGGTCGCCCTCGGCGGCAATGGCCTGACCCTGACGGCCGCCGACGGAGACTTCTCCGGGATGATTTCAGGCTCCGGCGGCCTGACCGTCGCCGGGGGCGGCGAGGTGCTCAGCGGGACCAACGCCTTCACCGGCCCGGTCGCCATCGACCCCGGCGCCGCCCTGCAGCTCGGCGCGGGCGCGTCCACCGGCTCGGTGATCTCGGCCATCGTCGATAATGGGACGCTGATCTTCGACCTCGGCAAGGCCCTGACCTACGGGGCGGTGATCTCGGGCACAGGTTCGATGATCGTCACGGGCGCAGGTCCGATCACCCTGACCGCCGATCAGACTTACACCGGCGGCACGGCGATCGGCTCCGGCGCGACCCTGAAGCTCGGGGCCGGCGGGACCTCCGGCGGGGTGCTCGGCGATATCGTCGACGACGGCGCCCTGGTGTTCAACCGCTCCGACGACGTGGTGTTCTCAGGGACGATCTCGGGGACGGGCGACCTGACCCAGGCCGGCCCCGGGACCCTGGTGCTGGATGGCGTGAACGGCGTCTCGGGCCTGACCACGGTCGCGGCCGGAACGCTCGAGGTCGGCGACGCCGGCCACACCGGCGCGGTGCTCGACAGCCATCTCGGCGGGGTGCTGGTCGATGCCGGCGCCACCCTGCGCGGGCACGGGACCATCGTCGGCGCGGTGACCAACGACGGCGTCGTGGCCCCCGGCGGCAGCATCGGGACCCTGACCGTCGGCGCCTATACCCAAGGCTCCGGCGGCGCCCTCAATATCGAGGTCAGCCCCACCACCGCCTCGCGGCTCCGGGTGATCGGGGCGGCGAACCTCGCCGGGACCCTCAACCTCAGCTTCGACGCGGGGAGCTATGCGCCCCAGGTCTACACCATCATCACCGCCTCTTCGGTCAGCGGGACCTTCGCCACCGTCAACCGCAGCGGCAATCCCGCCGGCATGGTCTATGGCGTGGGCTATGGCGCCGGCAGCGTGCTGCTGGTCGGCGAACCCACGGCCAACGCCCAGGTCTATGGCGAGATCTCCAAGGCCACGCTCGACCGGGCCCAGAGCTTCGCGGGCATGGTCGAGGACAGCTTCGGCGAGGCGGTCTGCGCCTCCGGCGCCAACGCACCGCATGGCGATGACTGCAACGGCATGCGGGCCTGGGCCAAGGTGATCGGCTCGTCCGACCACGCCAACGCCACCTCCAGCGGCTTCGCCTTCACCAACAAGGGCGCCGGGGCGCTGGGCGGCATCGAGAAGGGCTGGGGCGGGGCGACGCTCGGGGCGGCCTTCGGCTACACCGAGAACAACCTGCGCATCAACGGGGCGGACGCCTCGGCCTCGGGGCGGTCCTACTATCTGGCCGCCTATGGCCGCTGGAGTTCCGGGCCGCTGCAGCTCGACGGCCAGGGCTTTTGGATGAAGACCGACTGGCCGCTACATCGCATGGTCCAGGGCGTCGGCACGGCTGGCTCCAACCCCGACGGCGACAGCGAGGGCTTCCTGGTCCAGGCTTCGACGCCCTTGGGCGCCAGCGGGCTTCGTCCGTATGTCCGCTTCACCTACGCCCACTTCGGCCGCGATGCGTCCTCTGAAGACGGGGTCGGGGTGCTGGGCTTCGACGTCCAGGGCGCGAGCGCCGAGGCGGCGGTGGGCGAGGCGGGGCTGATCTACGATCCGGCCTCCGTGGACCTCGGCCACGCCAGGGTGTTCCCGACCCTGCGGCTCGGCATCCAGCAGGACTTCTCCAGCCGCGCCATCCCGATCAGCGCCACCCTCGGCGGCCTGGCGGGGACCCAATTCACCACCAGCTATGTGAAGGCCGGCCGCACCACCGGCGTGGCCGACGCCGCCATCAAGGCCCGGCTCACGCCCAGCTTCGACCTGACCGCCGACGTCCGCGGCCGCCTGGGCTCGGGCCAGTCCGAGGCCGCCGGCTCGATCGGGGGCGTGATCCACTTCTGAGGGTGGGCCCAACACCGCTCATCCCCGCGAAAGCGGGGACCCAGGCGTTTTTGCGATGGCCTTCTACGTCTACATCCTCGCCAGTGAGCGTAACGGAACGCTGTACGTGGGCTCGACCGATGCGCTGATCGCGCGGGTCTCCCAACATCAACAAAAACTCCGGCCCGGCTTCACGTCGAAATACGGCGTGGACCAGCTCGTCTGGTACGAAATCCACGACACACGGGAGGGCGCCTTCCGCCGCGAACGCCAGATGAAGAAGTGGAATCGGGCGTGGAAGATCGAGCTGATCGAGCGGTTCAATCCGGGCTGGCGTGATCTGTTCGAGGACCTGCTCTGAAAAAAGCCTGGGTCCCCGCTTTCGCGGGGATGAGCGGGGAAAGGAAGGGATGCTACCCCTTCAGCTGGATGAACATCGCGCCGCTGCTGACGAAGGACAGGCGGATGCGGGCGGCTTCGGATT
>DATCFQ010000181.1:0-5263 GCA_036509495.1 Caulobacteraceae bacterium | reverse complement strand
GCGGCCGGGACGACCCTTAGAGGGCGATCAGCCCCGTTCGCCGTCGGTGGAGCTGTGATGGTGGTGATGCCAGCGGTGACCCCAGCCGGCATGGCCCCAATGCTCGTGACCCCAGTGACGGTGATAGCCGCCACCACCGTGCCAACCGCCGCCGCCGTGCTGGGCGCAACGGTCCTCGTGCGGATGGCTACAGGCCGGATAGGCCGGCGGCGGGCCGCCTTCGCCTCGATGGAATGCCGGCTGGGCCACGGCGGCCCCGGCGAACGCGGACAGGGCCGCGGCGGCGATCAGCATGCGCTTCATGGTGCTCTCCCTAGGCCTCTCCGACATCGGGCGACGGCCTTGAACGGGCCAATATAGAGCCCCCGGCAGAGTTTGCGCACGTCCCTGCACGCGTGGCGAGAGCGGGGGCGTTGGTCAAAGGCCGCCAATTTTGATGCCCGCCTTCTCACTGGTCGGGACGCAGCAAGACGGAATGACGGCAAATCGCCCGAATCGCGATCTTCTTCGACGTACTCTTGACTAGAACAAATGAAGAACTAATCCTCCGCACATGCAGACAGTCGGACTTTTTGCGGGAATTGGCGGCCTCGAGCACGGTCTGTCGCGCGCCGGCCATGTGACGCTCGCGGTTTCGGAAATCTGGGGGCCCGCATGTGCGGTGCTCGCAGATCGTCTGAACGTTCCCAACCTGGGGGATGTGTCACGAATTGCGTCGCTTCCGTCTGAGTGCGAACTGATCACGGCTGGGTTCCCTTGTCAGGATCTCAGTCAAGCCGGGTTCACTCAGGGTATATCGGGGTCGAGGTCGGGCCTCGTCGGTGCTGTCTTCGAATTGCTGGACCGGCAGCGAGTTCCCCGGGTTCTGCTCGAGAACGTATCCTTCATGCTGCGGCTGGATGGCGGTCGCGCCATGGAGCGGATCGCGGCCGCGTTCGAAGAGAGAGGCTACCGATGGGCCTATCGAGTGGTGAATTCCCTGAGCTTTGTGCCGCAGCGACGCGAGCGAGTGTATTTTCTAGCCAGCCTATTGGACGATCCGTCCGACGTTCTGCTCGTCGATGAAGTCGCGGCTCCGGATCCTGGAAACGTCGGCCTGGACGGCCGTGCTCACGGTTTTTATTGGACCGAGGGCGTCCGTGGATTGGGCTGGGGTCCGGACTGCATTCCGACACTGAAGAATGGCTCGACATTGGGAATTCCGTCACCTCCGGCCATCCTGTTGCCCGATGGCGCGATCATCACTCCCGACATTCGCGACGCAGAGAGGCTGCAGGGCTTTCCCGAAGAATGGACGCTATCGACCGGCGCTGGTCGTGCATCTTGGCGATGGTCTCTGGTCGGCAATGCGGTCACCGTTCCGGTCGCGGAATGGCTCGGCTCCCGATTGTCGGACCCGGGCGTTTATGATCAGTCCCGTTCATCCCTGATGTCGGGGGCTTGGCCGCGGGCCGCACGGTGGACGGGCAAAGTGCGGGAGGCCGTCTCCATTACCGACCGTCCGTGTCATGCACCTAGGCCAGCTCTGCATGAGTTCCTGCGCTATCCGGGCAAGCCGCTATCCGTCAGGGCTACTGCGGGGTTCTTGACCCGGACGCGTCGTAGTTCGCTGCGATTTCCAGCAGGCTTCCTCGATCGCGTGCAGCAACATCTCGCCACCCAGACGAACGGGACTAAACTGGCGGCGTGAGCCCGCCAGCCATAGACCAAGCCCGTTCCGACCTCATGCGCCGCGTGCGGCGGCAGCGGACGGCGCCTGAAGAACTCGTCGCCAAGGCATTGCGCCGGTTAGGCGTCCGCTATCGCCGAAACGTGCGATCGCTGGCGGGATCGCCCGACTTTGCGAATCGATCGCGTGGCTGGGCGGTGTTCGTTCACGGGTGTTTTTGGCACTGGCATCCCAAGTGCCGCCGCACCACCACACCTAAACATAATCGGGATTTCTGGCAGGCTAAGTTCGCTGCAAACGTCGAGCGGGACCAGCGCAAGCGCAACATCCTCGAAGACTCGGGATTTCGCACTCTGGTCATCTGGGAATGCGAGTGCCTCGAGTCAGATCCCCTGGCTCGAAACCTCTCAAATTTCCTTGAAGCGCGCCGCGTAGAGCGTGGCTAGCCGATCGATCATCCGATCGTAATGGTCGATGTCGGAGGGCTGAGGCGCTGGGGGTCGCTCGACCAATTCGACGACGCTGCCATCGTTCCTGCACGACACGACTACGATGCCCAACGCGTCATACCCGTCCTCGTCGGCGCGGCTCCGTCTAGGCAATTCGCGAACCTTTTCGAGCGTCCGCTCCAACGCATGCGGTTGTTTGTGAACGTTCCGAAGGCCCTCGGGGGGACTCACGAACTCGGGGGCGGCGTTGATCATCACAAACCCTGCGGCAATCGCTTCGTGGGTCGCGCCGTGGACCGTTTGCTGACTGGAGTTGAGTTCATCGAACAATCGAGGCAGCGCCTTGATGTGCGCCGTCATGCAAGCCTTTGCCTCGAGGGCAATGAGCACCGAGCCTACAGGCGCGAGCCGAAGTGCGCGCGCAGATGAATTGGCTTCAATTCCAATTCGGGCAGCCAGATCAGCCAAGCTCGGGGAATTTTCCGCCAATGGGCCCGCCGGTCGGCAGATCACGAAGTCCAGATCCTTCTTTCGGCGTGATCTGAAGTCACGCATCTCATGGTTCAGGCCGAACCCGATCCGACCCTCGTTGGCTTGCCGAACCAGCAAGGGGGAAGCGTGAAGGAGGTCCAATAGAATGGCGACGCAGGCGAGCCGCGAATGGTGGTCGCTCCTGGAATGATATTGCCAAGCCCGTCCACGCTTATCTTTGACGTTGTCGCCGCTGAGGGCGCGAGCGATCAGTTTCGGCCCGTCCACATGCCCCTCCGAGACTGCAGCGCCCCGCCTCATGCGCCCTGCAGAGTCGCCAAACAAGAAAAAGCCCCCGGCCGACGGACCGGGGGCTCGAATATCGCACCGAGTGGACCTGGACTTAGAAGTCCATGTCGCCTCCCGGATCGGCCCTGAGCCGATCCGGTCTTCTTCGTGATGGGCGACTTTATGGACCTCGTTAGAAGTCCATGTCGCCCATGCCGCCGCCCGGCATCTGCGGAGCGGAGCTGTTCTTCTTCGGGGCTTCGGCGACCGCGGCTTCCGTGGTGATCAGAAGGCCGGCCACCGAGGCCGCGTCTTGCAGCGCGGTGCGGACCACCTTGGCCGGGTCGATGACGCCGGCCTTGACCATGTCCACATACTCTTCGGTCTGGGCGTTGAAGCCGAAGGTGGGGGAGGGATTCTCCAGCACCTTGCCGACCACGATCGAGCCTTCGACGCCGGCGTTCTCGGCGATCTGGCGGATCGGCGCCTGCAGCGCGCGCCGCACGATGGCGATGCCCGCGTTCTGGTCGTCGTTGTCGCCGGTCATGCCTTCCAGCACCTTGGAAGCCTTCAGCAGGGCGACGCCGCCGCCCGGCACGATGCCTTCCTCGACCGCCGCGCGGGTGGCGTTCAGGGCGTCATCCACGCGGTCCTTCTTTTCCTTCACCTCGACTTCGGTCGACCCGCCGACGCGGACCACCGCAACGCCGCCCGCCAGCTTGGCGAGACGTTCCTGCAGCTTTTCCTTGTCGTAGTCGGAGGTGGTGTCCTCGATCTGGCGCTTGATCTGGGCGATGCGGCCCTCGATGCCGGCCTTGTCGCCCGCGCCGTCGACGATCGTGGTGTCGTCCTTGGTGATGGTGACCTTCTTGGCCCGGCCCAGCATTTCGAGCGTGACGCTCTCGAGCTTGATGCCGAGGTCTTCGGAGATGACCTGGCCGGCAGTGAGGATGGCGAGGTCTTCCAGCATGGCCTTGCGGCGATCGCCGAAGCCCGGAGCCTTCACCGCGGCCACGCGCAAACCACCGCGCAGTTTGTTGACCACCAGGGTGGCCAGGGCTTCGCCTTCGACGTCTTCGGCGATGATCAGCAGCGGACGGCCCGACTGGACCACCGCTTCCAGCACCGGCAGCAGCGGCTGCAGCGAAGCGAGCTTCTTCTCGAAGATCAGGATCTGGGGATCCTCGAGCTGGACCTCCATCTTGTCGGCGTTGGTGATGAAGTAGGGCGAGAGATAGCCGCGGTCGAACTGCATGCCCTCGACGACGTCGAGTTCGGTCTCCAGCGACTTGGCCTCTTCGACGGTGATGACGCCTTCGTTGCCGACCTTTTCCATCGCCTTGGCGATCATGTCGCCGATTTCCTTGTCGCCGTTGGCGGAGATGGCGCCGACCTGGGCGATTTCGGCGTTGTTGGTGACCTTCTTGGAGGTCGCCTTGATCTCCTCGACGACCTTGATCACGGCCTTTTCGACGCCGCGCTTCAGATCCATCGGGTTCATGCCGGCGGCTACCGACTTCAGGCCTTCGACGACGATGGCCTGGGCCAGCACCGTGGCGGTGGTGGTGCCGTCGCCGGCCTTGTCGTTGGTCTTGGAGGCGACTTCGCGGATCAGCTGGGCGCCGAGGTTTTCGAACCGGTCCTCGAGCTCGATTTCCTTGGCGACGGTGACGCCGTCCTTGGTCGAGCGCGGGGCGCCGAACGACTTCTCGATGACCACGTTGCGGCCCTTGGGCCCCAGGGTCACCTTCACCGCGTTGGCGAGGATGTTGACGCCGCGGAGCATGCGCTCGCGGGAGTCGGAGGCGAAGTGAACGACTTTGGCAGCCATGTTCCTGCTTCCTGAATGCTAAAATTGAAGGGTGCGTAAGAGCGGGGCCTTAGGCGGCCTTGTCGACGATCCCGAGGACGTCGGACTCTTTCATGATGATCAGGTCCTCACCGTCGATCTTGACCTCGGTGCCGGACCATTTGCCGAACAGGATGCGATCGCCGGCCTTCACGTCCATTTCGACGCGCTTGCCGTCTTCGTCGCGGGCGCCGGGGCCCACGGCGATCACTTCGCCTTCCTGAGGTTTTTCCTTGGCGGTGTCGGGGATGATGATCCCGCCCTTGGTCTTCGCTTCTTCTTCGACGCGCCGAACGACGACGCGATCGCCAAGAGGACGAAAGCTCATGTGATTGCTCTCCGTGGAGACGTGGTTTCGCGAATTCACGCCCAGGGGCGAATGCGGCCGTTAGCAGCCGATGCCCTTGAGTGCTAACGGGCAAATAGGGGTCTCGCCGGGGCAGGTCAAGCGCAGCCGCCCCGAAAACTTGGCGCGCAAACACGGCCTTTGTTCGACCGGCAGGCGCGGGGCCGCGAAATTCGCGGGGCGCCGGCATG
>DATCFQ010000180.1:0-4779 GCA_036509495.1 Caulobacteraceae bacterium | reverse complement strand
CCCGGCTGGTGGGGCAGCACTCAGATCGGCGGCACGGTCTTCTATGACATGACCAACATCGATCAGAAGTCAGCCGGAGTGAAGCTGGCGGGCACGCCCCAGGGTGTGAACTTCGACATCAAGCGGATGTACATTTCGGTCGACCACCAGTTCAACAGCGTGTTCTCGGCCAACCTGACCACCGACTTCACCTATGACAGCGGGGTCAGCACCACCCAGCTCTACATCAAGAAGGCCTTCATCCAGGCCAAGGTGAACGACGCCTTGGTGATCCGCGCCGGTTCGGCGGACCTGCCCTGGGTGCCCTTCGTCGAAGGCCTCTACGGCTACCGCTACGTCGAGAACGTGATGATCGACCGCGACAAGTTCGGCGCCTCGGCCGACTGGGGCATCCACGCCCTGGGTTCGATCCCGATGGGCGGGCTGACCATCAGCTACGCCGGTTCGGTGGTCGACGGCGCCGGCTACAAGAAGCCGGGCTTCGTCGGCGGCGTGAACCACACCGACAGCATGGACTTCGAAGGCCGCATCAGCGCCGCGGCCGCCGGCTTCACCGCCGCGGTCGGGGGCTACGACGGCAAGCTCGGCAAGGACGTCCAGGGCACGCCGATCTTCCACGACGCGACCCGCTTCGACGCCCTGCTCGCCTATGTGAAGGGCCCTGTCCGGCTCGGCGGCGAATATTTCAGCGCCAACGACTGGAATGACGTCACCCAGGCCAACCCGCTGTTGACCAACAAGACCCAGGGCTGGTCCGGCTGGGGTTCGTTCGCCTTCACCAAGCAGTTTTCGCTGTTCGGCCGCTATGACTGGGTGAAGCCGAAGGACACCACCAACCCGACGCTAGCGGACGATTATTTCAACATCGGCCTGCAGTACGAGCCGGTAAAGGTGGTCGACTTCTCGCTCGTCTATAAGCACGAGAAGATCAGCAACGGCACTTTCGCCACCCAGGAAGGCACTATCGGCGGCGTGCCCAACGGCTCCTACGACGAAGTGGGCCTGTTCGGGCAGATCAAGTGGTAGCCTGAGCCTTCGGCCGGCGACCGCCGGGGCCAGAGTTTGCGAGGGGGCGCCGCGCGAGCGGCGCCCCTTCTGCGTTTTGATCCTTCCACAGGCATCTTTTCTAAGGGTCCAAATCTCGTTATGTAGCCCAGCTGCATATCCAAGCCGCTCCACAACATAGTATACCTATTGCGTTAGTAGGTATTATGCGTCAGAGAAGCGGAAAGGGGCCGGGCATAAGCCCAAGACGAGGGGATTTTCGATGACTTCACAAACCGTAGCCGCGCGCACGCGGCTGCTGGCCGGCGTGGCGTTCGGCGCTCTGGCGCTTGCCGCCACCACTGGCGCTCAGGCCCAGGACCGCGCCGTGCCCACCGCGCCGAGCGTCCAGGACGCGCCGGCGGCCGCGCCGGATCCGCGCGAAGCCCGGCTGGAACGGCTGCAGGCCGAGGTCGAGGCGCTTTCTTCAGAAGTGAACGAGCTGAAGTCCGAACTCGGTTCCAACACCACCGAGGTGAAGCAGATCCAAAAGGCGGAGGTCGCCGACGAGGCGAGCGCGCCCAAGGTGACTTTCCCCGACGGCCGGCCGACCATCTCCAGCCCCGACGGCAAGTTCAAGGTGGCGCTGCGCACGCTCGTGCAGTTCGACGCGGCCCACTATGACGTCAGCCCGCTGACCGCCGCCAACAACCTGAGTTCGGGCACCGACTTCCGTCGCGCTCGCCTGGGTCTCGACTTCACCGCCTTCGGCGACTGGAATGGCGCGATCTGGGGCGAGTTCGGCGGCCGCGGCGCCGAGGCGCCGGTGCTGAACCAGGCCTGGATCGAATATGCCGGCTGGAGGACCAAGGACTTCGCCGCCCGCTTCCGGATCGGCGCCTATTCGACCGCGGCGAACCTCGAAGATGGCACCGGCGCCTCCGAACAGCTGTTCGCCGAACGTGCCACGGTCTCGGAACTGCAGCGCGGCATCGCCGGTGGCGACGGCCGCTCGAGCATCGGCGCCTTCTTCAACGGCAAGTCCTGGTACTTCGGCGGAGTCCTGACCGGCGACGTGGTAGGCGCGCCCGCCGCGGCCGAATTCGGCGAGTCGGAAGGCTATATCGTCCGGGCCGCTTTCGATCCGCTTCACGGCAAGGACTATGACGTCCACGTCGGCGCCAACGTCTCCGGCGTGCTCAAGCCGGCCAACACCTCCGGGACCCCGGGGACCACCGCCGAGTCGATCCGTCTGCGCGAGCGGCCGGAGACCAGCGTCGACGACAACTCGACCCGCCTGGTCGATACCGGCGCCATCGCCTCCGACGGCATGACCACCTATGGCCTGGAAGGCGGCGCCAGCTGGAAGAGTCTCTACCTCGCCGGCGAGTGGACCCATTTCGACGTCGACCGCACTTCGGCCGGATCGCCGTTCAACCCGAGCTTCTCGGGCTGGTACGTCCAGGGCTCCTGGACCCTGACTGGCGAACGCCGGGTCTGGAGCAGCTCGGCGGGCGGCTTCCGCGGCATCCGTCCTCGCAACAACTTCGATCCTGCGAATGGCGCCTGGGGCGCCTGGGAACTCGCAGCGCGCTATAGCGTGCTCGATCTCAACGACGACGCGGGTCTTGCGGGGGTGGCGACGCCGCTCGGCGGCATCCGCGGCGGCGAGCAGAAGGTCACCTCTGTGGGGATCAACTGGTATCCCAACCCGGTCTTCAAGTTCCTGCTCGACTTCCAGAACGCCGACGTGGACCGGCTGTCGGCCACGGGAGCCCAGATCGGCGAGAACGTGAAAATCTACACTCTGCGCTCGCAGTTCGCCTTCTGATCCTGAGGTGCGGCGAGGCGACCGGCCGTCGTCTCGCCGCAGAACTCGAATCCGCCTAACGGAGGCGTATGCTGCGCGACCTGCTCAGCTGCCGTCCGGGACCATGATCCGAAGCCTCGGCCTCCATTTCGCCGCCCCTGACCTGCGCTACGCCGCCGGCGACACGATCGAGGTCGCCGGTTGTCCGGTGCGCCTGAAGGTCGACCGCCGCGCGCGGCGCGTCAGCCTGAGGCTGGATGCCGCCAAGGGCGAGGTGATCGCCACCGCGCCGTCGCCGCGCCGGCTGAAGGAGGCGGCCGCCTTCGCCGTTCAGCGCGCCGCCTGGATCGGCGACGCCATCCGCCGCCTGCCGCCGGCCGAGCCGCTGTCGCCGGGGGCGATGCTGGAGCTGCTGGGACGGCCCTGCCGTCTGGAGCTGGCGCTGAGCCCGCGCTCACAGGGGATCTTCGATGACGAGGGCCTGGCGCTGCGCGCCAGCGGCGTGGGCGAAGCCTATCGGCGGGCGGCCCTGCGTCTGCTCAAGGCCGAGGCGCTCAGGGTGCTGGCCGAGCGGTCGGCCGCCCATGCCGGCGCTCTGGGCCGTCCGACCCCGAAGGTGGCGGTGATGGACGCCCGGTCGCGCTGGGGTTCGTGCACGCCCGGCCGGGCGGGCCGGGAGGGCAGCCTGCGCTATTCCTGGCGGCTGATCCTCGCGCCGTACGAGGTGATGGACTATGTCGCCGCCCACGAATGCGGCCACCTGGTCCATGCCGACCACAGCCCGAAGTTCTGGGCCCTGGTGAAGAGCCTGGGGCCTGATGTCAGGAGCGCCCGGGCCTGGCTGCGCGCCCACGGCCAGCGGCTGCACGCCGTCGGTCGCTAAGCGGGCCTCAGTAGAGGTCGTTGTTGGACGCGGCCGGCGCCTGGGGCTTGGTGGGCTGCGCCAGCAGGGCGTCGGGAGGCGGAGCCACCGGCTTGCCCTCGCCGTCGGCGCCGCCCATGCCGAGCGAGGACAACAGCTGATCGAGGTCGCCGGCCTGTCTCGGCGGCGGAGGCGGCGCGGCGCCGCCCGGGATCACCGAGACCTTCAGCCGCGGCAAGGCCTGGGACATGTACTCGCGCCAGAGCATCGCCGGCACGCCGCCGCCGGTGACTCTCTTCATCGGGGTGTTGTCATCCCGGCCGGTCCAGATTGCGGTGACGAAGCCCCCGGTGAAGCCGATAAACCAGGCGTCGCGGTAATCGGACGTGGTGCCGGTCTTGCCGGCGAGGTCGTAGCCGGGGACCCGCGCCCCCGCCCCGGTGCCGCTGGCCACCACCTGGCGCATCATCAGATTCATGTACTGCAGCCCCGGCGCGCCGATCACCTGGGGCCGTTGAGGCGGATGCTCGGCGTGGTCGTAGAGCATCTTGCCGTCGGCGGTGCGGATCCGCTCGATGCCGTAGGCGGATACCCGGGCGCCGCCGTTGGCGAAGGCGTCATAGGCTGTCGCCATCTCCAGCGGGCTGACTTCCACCGCGCCGAGGGCCATGGAGGGACTGGTCTGGATCGGTGAGCCGATCCCCAGGCGGTGGGCCGTGGCCGCCACCGCCGTGGTGCCGACCTGTTGGGCCAGCTTGGCCGCGACGGTGTTGATCGACTGCGCGAGCGCGGTCTCCAGCGTGATCTTGCCGAGGTAGCGTTTTTCGAAGTCGTGTACCTGCCAGTCGCCGATGGTGGTCGGCTCGTCGACCGCCTCTTCATAAGGCGTGTGACCCTGCTCCATGGCGGTCAGATAGACGAACGGCTTGAACAGGGAGCCTGCCTGCCTGCGGGCCGTCGCGACCCGGTCGAACTGGCTGTCGGCATAGTTGACCCCGCCTGCGTAGGCGCGGACCCGCCCCTCGCCGTCCAGCGAGATCAGCGCCGCCTGCTGCACCCCGCGCGGGGCGCCTTCGGTGGCGATGCCCTGGGAGATGGTGCGCTCGGCGGCGGCCTGGATCGG
>DATCFQ010000179.1:0-2009 GCA_036509495.1 Caulobacteraceae bacterium | reverse complement strand
GCCGAGGTGAACGCTGGCTCTCGCGATGAGGGGGAGCGGCCTCCCCCTGAGCCGGCGCCCCTCGGGGTCGCCGTCTACCCCCTCCAGCGGGGGCGGCCCCCGCAACGCCCCCGGGAGATTCAGCCGGCGACGGCGGCGATCGTCAAGAATGGAGCGAGGGCCTGGTCGGATGAGGAAAGGGTTCCTCGGGCGCCAGGAGGTTGCGATGTTCTGTTTTTGTGCTTTTCTGAGCGCGGAGGGTGGGTCATGTCCCTGAGGACCATCGTCGACGTGCTCGGAGGCGAGCTCTACGACCGCGGCTGCCGGGCCAACATACCGGCGCCGGGCCATAGTCCCGCGGACCGATCAGTGTCGCTGATGCTGCGGGAAGGCCGCATCATCGTCCACACCTTCGGCGACGGCGACTGGCGCACGGTCCTCGATCACCTGCGCGACCACGGCCTGGTCGACGCCCGAAACGCCCCGACGTCCGTCTCGAAGGACAAGGCCAAGCCCGCCTTTGGCGTGGTCGGCGCCTCCGATCGCGAGCGGCTGGACGTCGCTCGGCGGTTCTGGGACGGCGGGCGGGCGCTCGCGGGCTCATTGTCGGAGCGACACTGCCGGCTTCGGCATATCGAACGCGCCCTGCCCGGCCCGGATATAGCGCGTCATCACGGCGACGCGCCGGTCTCCGCCTACGGCTATGATCGGCTCCGCCGGCCGGCGCTGCTGGTCGGCGTTACCGACGCCCTTGGGGTCTTCACGGCGGTCGAGGTCACCTATCTCGCGCCCAACGGCCGCCGTGCGATCGACCTTCGCCTCTCGCGCAAGACAGTCGGCCCGGTCCCTCCGGGAACGGCCGTGCGGATCGACCCGTCCGCGCCGGAGATGCTGGTCGCCGAGGGCTTCTTCACCACCCTTTCGGCGAGCGAGTGCTTCGCCCTGCCCGGCTGGGCGCTGATGTCGACGCGCAACCTGCGCAGCTGGTCGGCGCCCGAGGGCGTGCGGTCGGTGCTGATCGCCGCCGATCGCGGCAAGGACGGCGAGGCTTCCGCCGAGATCCTGCGGCGCCGGCTGGCGGGTCAGGGCGTGCGCGGCCAGATCGCTTTGCCGCCGGAGCCGCACGGCGACTGGAACGAGGCGGCGAGGCCGGCGTGAGTGGGGTGAGGTTCGGCCGGGGTCCGTTGGTTCGGCCCGGTCCGTGAAAGGATGGAGGTAGGGAGGGGTTGGGTGCGCTCAGGGGCAGGATGACCCTCGCCCACGGCGCTGGACCCTAATCCAATGACCGACACCACCACTGGCCCCACGGCCCCGATCCAGACTGTTGTTCCGCTCCACGACATCGGCGTCGCGCCGGAGAACATCCGCGCCAAGGAGCCCGCCGACGAGGGCATTCCGCAGCTCGCGGAAACCATCGCCGTCGCCGACGTCATCGTCCCGCTGTGCGTGCGGCCGGGCCGCAAGGGCGAGAAGCCCTACATGGCCCTCGATGGCCGCCGCCGTCTGTTCGGCCTGGAGCTGCTGCTCGAGGCTGGCCGGATCGACGCGGCCCATCCGGTCCGCTGCGACGTCTTCGAGTCCAAGGCCGCCCAGGCGGCCGCGGCCGTGCTGACCAACGCCGAGCGCTGGCCGATCCACATCGCCGATGTGATCGTGGCCATCGGCAAGATGCGCAAGTCGAAGATGGACTCTGGCGCGATCGCCGGCGCGCTCGGCTACGACGAGCTGGAGATCCGGCGTCTGACGGCGCTGGCCGGGCTTCACCCCAAGGCGCTGAAGGCCCTGCGTCAGGGCAAGATCAACCTGAAGCACGCGCGCCAGCTGGCCCGGATCCCCGACCAGAAGGAGCAGGGCGACATCGCCCAGACCGCCCTGGACGGCTACTTCCAGGACTATCAGCTCAGCAACCGCGTCGAGCGGACCCGCACGGACGTGAACGACGCCCGCTTCGCCCTGGTCGGCATGTCGCGCTACACGGCCGCCGGCGGGCGCGTCGAGAGCGATCTGTTCGGCGAGATGCCCGACGTGCT
>DATCFQ010000178.1:0-2033 GCA_036509495.1 Caulobacteraceae bacterium | reverse complement strand
GCCCTTCGCCCGGCTGCCGGTGGCCGAGCCCTGGGCGGTGATCTACTTCGGCCTGGGCGCGGCGCTGATCATGGCCTTCATCGGCATCATGGCGGGCCTGTGGGCGGAGAAGTTCGACCACATGGCGGCGGTGACCAACTTCGTCATCATGCCGATGACCTTCCTGTCCGGCACCTTCTACCTGGTGGGGAAGCTGCCCGAGCCGTTCCGCACCTTCTCGAAGTTCAATCCGATCTTCTACCTGATCGACGGATTCCGGTACGGCTTCATCGGCCGCGCCGAAGGCTCCCTGGCGGTGGGCGCGACCCTGACGGCGGTCCTGGTCCTCGGCCTGGGCTGGGCCTGCCTGCGCCTCTTCCAGACCGGCTACAAGATCAAGACGTGAGCCCCTTCCCTCCAGGGCAATCGGGTGAAGAAGTGGGTGACAAGAGGCTGAAGTGCTGAATCTGTCGAGTTCCTCTGATTCGAAGAGGGATTGGGCGCGATGGACGATGTGGCGGCGGACTACGGGGCGCTTGGCGAGACGATTGTCTTTCTGAGCTATTTCAAGGATCTGCCGGACCCTCGCCAGCGCGGCAAGGTGATGTATCCCCTCGATGAGGTGCTGCTGCTGTGCCTGCTTGCGGTGCTGGCCGGCGCGGAGACGATTGTCGACATCGCCCGCTTTGGCCAGAAGAAGCTTGAGCTTTTGCGCCGGTTCCGGCCGTTCGCCGAGGGCACGCCGTCGCACGACCATCTCGGCGACATCCTCGCCGCCCTCGAAGCCGAGCCGTTTCAGCGCTGCTTCGTGGCCTGGGTGGCGTCCCTGATCGGGGTCCCGCAAGGGGTGGTGGCGATCGACGGCAAGACATCTCGCCGTTCCAAAGGCGCCAAGGCCCCCATTCACATGGTCTCGGCCTTCGCCGCCCGCCAGCGCCTGGTGCTGGGTCAGGTCAAGGTGGCCGACAAGGCCAACGAGATTGTCGCCATCCCCAAGCTGCTCGACATGCTGGCCATCGAAGGCGCCATCGTGACCATCGACGCCATGGGCTGCCAGCGCGACATCGCTCAGAAGATCGTGGACAAGAAGGCCGACTACGTCCTGGCCCTGAAGGGCAATCAAGGCACGCTACGCGAAGATGTCGAACTCTTCGCGGCCGAGCAGAAAGCCAACGATTTCAAAGATGCCACCGTCAGTCGCGACAAGACCGTCGATGGCGATCACGGCCGCATCGAGACCAGAGCCGTCACCGTCATTCACGACGTCGCCTGGCTGCGGGCGCGACACCGGTGGCCCGGCCTGAAAGCCGTCGTCATGGTCGAAAGCACCCGCGAGACCGGCGACAAGATCGAGCGCGAGACCCGGTTCTACATCACCTCATCGGCGCTGCGGGCCAACCAGATCGCACCCGTCGTCCGAGACCACTGGACCGTGGAGAACAGCCTCCATTGGGTCATGGACATGGTCTTCCGCGACGACGAATGCCGGCTGAGAACCGATCATGCGCCAGCCAACTTCACCACCATCAAACACATCGCCCTCAACCTCATCAGCCGAGCCCCAAGCAAGGACTCACTGCGCCTCCGGAGAAAGGTCGCCGCCTGGGACGATGACTTCCTCGCCAGCCTCATCGCCCCGTGAGGCGTTCACCCGATTCCCCTGCCAGCCGCGCCCGCGCCCTCCTGCGACGCTTGCCGGCGCTTGACAGAGGCGGCCCCAAAAGGGTTATTCCGCGCCTTCCTGGGGTGTCCCCTGGGGGCCGTAGCTCAGATGGTAGAGCGCCTCGTTCGCAATGAGGAGGTCAGGGGTTCGATTCCCCTCGGCTCCACCAGGTTTCCATTATTTTTTGCTGATTGACGGCCCGCTTTCTCTCGACGCGAAGGCGGTGGGAAATTGCCGCTACCAAATCGCTACCACGTGACGTGATTTTGGGCTGACCACACAAGCCCGTCCCAGAACCCGACCGAACGCCGTTGTGCGAAGCAGGACGTTTTCTGGACGATGCAGCACAAGGAACGCGAGGCGAAGATCGCACATCGGGTGTTGCTGTCCC
>DATCFQ010000177.1:0-6842 GCA_036509495.1 Caulobacteraceae bacterium | reverse complement strand
GCCCTGCCCGAGCACGCCGATCTCAGCTTCGACCTGGTCCACTCCAACTCGGTGATCGAGCACGTGGGCGACTGGCCGCGGATGGAGGCCTTCGCCGGGGAGGTTCGCCGCCTGGCGCCCAGCTACTATGTCCAGACGCCCTATTTCTGGTTCCCGATCGAGCCGCACTTCTCCTCGCCGTTCTTCCACTGGCGCTCGGAGCAGGCGAGGGCGAGGCTATTGCTCGAGCGCCGGCACGGCTTTGCCGAGCGGGCGAGCGACATGGGTCAGGCGATGCGCGACGTCCAGCACGCGCGGCTGCTCGACAAGCGCCAGTTCCGCTTCCTCTTCCCCGATGCGCAGCACATCGACGAAAGGGCGGCGGGGCTCACCAAGTCACTGATCGCGATCCGCCACGGGCCTGCGGCGCTGGGCTGACGGCGCGGGGGCGACCAGCGGGAGCGTCTCCGAGAGAGCGGCGGCCGGGACGGCCCGAGGCGCGGCCATGTCGGCTTCGGCGGAACGGCGCAGCA
Source organism: Caulobacteraceae bacterium (assembly GCA_036509495.1). GTDB lineage: Bacteria > Pseudomonadota > Alphaproteobacteria > Caulobacterales > Caulobacteraceae > JANWHQ01. Next base: position 6,330 of record DATCFQ010000177.1, on the reverse strand, counting down.
CGCGCAGGTCCTCGCCGATCTGGATGACGATCACATAGAATTCGCAGAAGCTGCGCCAGACGATCGCCAGGGCCGAGATCACCAGCAGCCCCGCAACCGCGACCGGGATGGCGGCGAGGATTCCCATCAGCGGCCCTTCGCGCAGCGCCAGGCCGACGGCCCCGCCGACGGCGCCGAAGCCGCCGAGCGCGATCACGCCCAGGCCGAACCAGTAGACCAGATGCACCAGCGAGCCGGTCATCAGGTTCTCGAGGGTGAGCAGGTTCCACAGCACCGAATTGGGCCTGTCGGGCCTCGTGGCCGAGCGCGGCGATTTCATGCGGGCCTCCGGCCGTTGTCCGGGCCTTCGCCTATCAGCGTGGCGGCCCAGCGGCAACCGCGGGGCCGTCCTACACGTGCCCCACGGTCTTCAGCTTGGCCTTTGGGTGGACCTCGTTCTGGGAGATCACCACCGTCTGGCCGCGGAAGCGCTCGACGATGGAGCGGACATAGGTGCGGATTTGCGGGCTGGTCAGCAGCACCGGCGTCTCGCCGGTGGCGGCGGCCCGCTCGAAAGCGTCGCGGACGGCGCGGATGAACTCCTGCAGTCGGGACGGGGCCAGGGACAGCTGCTTCTCCTCGCCCGGACCGATCAGGGCGTCGGCGAAGGCGTGCTCCCATTCCGGCGACAGGGTGATGATCGGCAGGGCGCCGTCCTCGCCGCGGTTGGCCCAACAGATCTGCCGGCCCAGCCGGCCGCGCACATGCTCGACCAGGGCGCTGACGCTGGAGGTGTGCGGTGCGGCCTCGCCCAGGGCCTCGATGATGGTCGGCATGTCGCGGATCGAGACCCGCTCCTTGAGCAGGGCCTGCAGCACCCGGTGCAGGGTGGTGTAGCTGACCGAACTCGGGATCACGTCCTCGACCAGCTTCTTCTGATCGGCCGGCACGTCCTTCAGCAGCTTCTGCATCTCCGAGTAGGAGAGCAGGTCGGCCATGTTCTCCTTGAGGATCTCGGTCAGGTGGGTGGTCAGCACCGTGGCCGGGTCGACGATGGTGTAGCCGCGGAAGGTCGCTTCCTCGCGCAGGGACTCGTCGATCCAGGTGGCTGGAAGCCCGAAGGCCGGCTCGCGGCCGTGTTCGCCCGGCAGTTCGACCTGTTGCCCGCGCGGATCCATGGCCATCAGCGAGCCCAGACGCACCTCGCCCTGGCCGGCCTCCATCTCGCGGATGCGGATGGCGTAGCCCTGGTTGGCCAGGCGCATGTTGTCGAGGATGCGCACCGAGGGCATGACGAAGCCGTACTCGCTGGCCAGGGTGCGGCGCAGGGCGCGGATCTGGTCGGGCAGCTTGCGGCCGTCCAGGTCGTTGATCAGGGCCAAAAGGCCGTAGCCCAGCTCGATCTTGATGTCGTCGATGGCCAGGGCCGACGCGATCGGCTCCTCCTCGGTGTCGGCCGTCTTGGTCTGGGAGTCGGACTTGACCGGCTCGCGCGCCGCCTTGGAGCGCTTCCAGGCCAGGGCGCCGGATCCCAGCGAGATCAGGGCGAAGGGCGGGATCGGCATGCCGGGGACCAGGGCGATGACGCCGGCCGCCGCCGAGACCATGCCCAGCGCGATCGGGTTCATCGCCAGCTGCATGACCAGGGCCTTGTCGGCCGAGCCCTCGACGCCGGACTTGGAGACCAGGAAGCCGGCGGCGATCGAGATGATCAGGGCCGGGATCTGGCTGACCAGACCGTCGCCGATGGTCATCACCGTATAGTTGGCCGCCGCTTCGCCGACCGCGAGATGGTGCTGCACCACCCCGATCAAGAGGCCGCCGACGATGTTGATGCCGGTGATGATGAGGCCGGCCACCGCGTCGCCGCGGACGAACTTGGAGGCGCCGTCCATGGCGCCGAAGAAGGTCGATTCCTGCTCCAGCTCCTTGCGCCGCTTGCGCGCGTCGTCCTCGTTGACCAGCCCCGCCGATAGATCGGCGTCGATGGCCATCTGCTTGCCCGGCATGGAGTCCAGGGTGAAGCGGGCGGCCACTTCGGCGATGCGGCCCGAGCCCTTGGTGATCACCACGAAATTCACGATCACCAATATGGCGAAGACGATCACGCCGATGACGAAGTTGCCCTGCATCATCAGCTTGCCGAAGGCCTGGATGATGCGGCCCGCCGCCTCGGTCCCCTCGTGGCCGTGGCCCAGGATCAGCCGCACCGAGGCGATGTTCAGGCCGAGCCGGAACAGGGTCGCCACCAAGAGCACGGTGGGGAAGGCGGTGAACTCGAGCGGCTTCTTGATCAACAGCGAGGTCATCAGGATCAGCATGGCGCTGGAGATCGACATCGCCAGCAGCAGGTCCAGCGCGAAGGCTGGCACCGGCAGGATCAGAAGCACGATGATGCCGAGCACGCCGATGGCGAGCCCGACTTCGCCGCGGGCGACCCAGCCCCAGACTTCCCTGGCGCTGGGGGCCTTCGAGCCCGAAATGGCCGCGGTCAGGTCAGCCACTTGTCACCCGCTCATCCCCGCGAAGGCGGGGATCCATCCAGCGTGGCTCCTGGGCGTTCCGCTCGCGCGAGCCCATGGGTCCCCGCCTTCGCGGGGACGAGCGGAAGCTTATGAATTCAGGCGGCATGGGCGCCCTGGGGCAACGGCACCAGCACGCCGGCCTCGCCGTATTCCTTCAGCTTGTTGCGCAGGGTGCGGATCGAGATGCCGAGAATGGTGGCCGCATGGGTGCGGTTGCCCAGGCAATGGCTGAGGGTGTCGAGGATCAGCTGCTGTTCGACCTCCGCCACGGTCTGGCCGACCAGCGAACGGGTGGCGGCGTCGGCGGCCTGGGCCGCGCGGCTGGCGGCCTGGGTCCCGGCGTCGCCGGCCGACATCGGCTTGCCGTCGGGCAGGCGGATGGCGGTCTCATCGATCTCGAGCCCGACCGCGAGCAGCACCGCCCGGTGGATGGCGTTCTCGAGTTCGCGGACGTTGCCCGGCCAGCGATGGCCGGTGAGGCGGCGCTTGGCCTCGGCCGACATCGGCCGTTCGGCCACGCCATTGGCCTTGGCGTATTTCCGGCCGAAGTGCTCGGACAGGGCGACCACGTCGGCGGGACGCTCGCGCAGCGGCGGCAGGCGCAGGTTCACCACGTTCAGCCGGTAGAGCAGGTCCTCGCGGAACAGGCCCTCGCGCACCGACTGGGCGAGGTCGCGGTTGGTGGTGGCGAGAATGCGGATGTTCACCTTCACCGGGCGCTGGCCGCCGACGCGGTCGATCTCGCGCTCCTGGATGGCGCGCAACAGCTTGGCCTGCAGCCGCCCGTCCATCTCGGAGATTTCGTCCAGCAGCAGGGTGCCGCCCTCGGCCTCCTCGAACTTGCCGATCCTGCGGGCCACCGCGCCGGTGAAGGCGCCCTTCTCGTGGCCGAACAGCTCCGATTCCAGCAGATTCTCGGGAATGGCGGCGCAGTTGACGCTGATGAACGGCCGGTCGGCGCGGCGCGAGTGCTTGTGGACGTAGCGGGCCATCACCTCCTTGCCGACGCCGCTTTCGCCGGTGATCAGGATCGAGGCGTCGGATGGGGCGATCTGGTCGGCCAGGGCCAGCACGGCGTGCATCGAGGGGTCGGAGGTGATCAGCGGCCGCTCGTCGTCCGAGACGGCGGCCAGCACCGCGGCGATCAGGTCCGCCTCGGGGGGCAGAGGGATGAACTCCTTGGCTCCCGCGCGGATGGCGCGGGCGGCGAGTTCGGGATCGGAGCCGACGCCGCAGGCCACCACCGGCACCCGGATCCGCTCGGCCTCGTTGGCGGCGATCAGGCTGGCGATGTCGAGTTCGTAGTCGACCATCAAGAGGTCCGCGCCCTGGCCTGCGCGCAGGGCCTGGGTGGCCCGCTCGCAGGTCTCCACGTGAGCGACCTTGGCGCCCGTGCTCATGGCCATCTTCACCGCCTGGGTGATGAGGCCGGAGAGGCGTCCGACGACTAGGAGGCGCATGTCTATTCTCCTCGGAGCGGGGGCCTAGAGGCCCGCGTCGCCGTCCTTGATGATTTCAGTCATGGTCACGCCGAGGCGCTCGTCGACGACGACGACCTCGCCGCGGGCGACCAGGCGGTTGTTGACGTAGATGTCGATGGCCTCGCCGACCTTGCGGTCGAGCTCCAGCACCGTGCCGGGCCCCAGCTTGAGCAGCTGGGCCACCGAGAGGCTGGCGCGACCGAGCACGGCCGAGATATTGACCGGCACGTCGAACACCGGCGCCAGGTCGACGGCGGTCTTCTCGTCGCCGTCCATCGCCGGGATGTCCGGGGCGGGGGCGCCGGGCCCGAGCTCGCCGAGCTGCAGCGGAGATTCCGGAGCGCCGGACGCGAGTTCGTCAGACATTTTCGATGCCTTCGATGCCTTGGGCTGGGATCAGGGGCTCGGCGTGCAGGCCTTCTGAGGCGAGCGCGGCGTGCAGGGCGGCGGTGACGCGGGCGGCGGCTTCTTCCGGGTCGAAGGCCGCGCGCCCCTCGCCCCACTCGAACACGAAGGCGGCGCCCTCCAGGCGGGAGTCCGCCACGGCGGTGACCTGGCCGGGGAAGCCCACCTGCTGGGCAGTCTGGTCGAGCACCGCCTGGATCCGCTCGAGCAGGCGCTCGGGGGTGCGGACCAGAAGGCGTGGGTGGCCGTGAACCTCGACGCTGAGCGCCTCCAGGGCGGCCCGCACCGGCGCCTCGGGGAACTGCTCCAGCGCGCTGTCGGCGATCTTGCGGGCGGCGACCAGGGCCAGGGACGCGGCCCCGGCGCGGTGCTCGTGCGCAGCCTGGGCCAGCAGCGACATGCCCTTCTCGATGGCGAAGCGGATGCCCTCCAGGCACTGGGCCTGGTCGACCTCGGCCTGCTGCAGCGCCGCTTTCTGGCCTTCGGCATAGGCCTCCTGGCGCACCTGCTCGACCTCGCCGGGCGTGTAGAAGGCCTTGCGCGGCGCAGGGGAGGACAGCACCTCGCCTTCGCCGTCGAAGACGGTGTCGAAGTCGAATTTGCGGACGGTGTTCATCGGCGGGTCCTCAATAGATCAGCTCGTCATCGCCGCCCTGGCCGGCGAGCATGATCTCGCCCTTGGCGGCGAGATCCTTGGCCACCTGGACCATGGCCATTTGGGCCTGGTCGACGTCCTTCAGACGCACCGGACCCATGGATTCCATGTCCTCGCGCATGATCTTGGCGGCGCGCTCGGACATGTTGGAAAAGAACATCTCGCGCAGGGTGTCGGAGGCGCCCTTGAGGGCGAGGCCCAGGCGGTCCTTCTCGACCGCGCGCAGCAGGGTCTGGACCCCGCCGGGGTCGAGCTTGGCGAGGTCCTCGAATACGAACATCAGGGCGCGCACGCGCTCGGACGCCTCGCGGTTGCGCTCCTCCAGGGCCGCCATGAACCGGGACTCGGTCTGGCGATCGAAGTTGTTGAAGATGTCGGCCATCATCTCGTGGCTGTCGCGCTTGGAGGTGCGCGCCAGGTTCGACATGAATTCGGTGCGCAGGGTCTGCTCGATCTTGTCGAGGATGTCGCGCTGCACCGGCTCCATGCGCAGCATCCGCTGCACGCACTCCAGCGCGAAGTCCTCGGGCAGGGCGGAGAGCACCCGCGCGGCGTGCTCGGGTTTCACCTTCGAAAGCACTACCGCGACGGTCTGGGGGTATTCGTTCTTCAGATAATTGGCGAGCACGGCCTCGTTCACATTGCCGAGCTTGTCCCACATGGTGCGGCCGGCGGGGCCGCGGATCTCCTCCATGAGGTTCTCGACCTTGTCGCCCGGCAGGAACGAGCCCAGCAGGCGTTGGGTCTGTTCGAACGACCCCATGATCGCGCCGGTGGACGACATCCCCGAGACGAACTCGACCAGCAGGTCCTCGACCACGTTGGAGGACACGGTGCCCAGCGTCGACATGGCCTGGGAGATCTCCTTGATCTCCTCGTCGTCGAGCGACTGCCACAGCTGGTGGTGCTCTTCGCCCAGCGACAGCAGGACCACGGCGGCCTTTTCGGCGCCGTTCAGCTTGGTGGCGTCGTTGACCGCCTTCTTGAGGGGCGAGCGGCTCATGCCGTCTCGTGCAGCCAGCTTCTGAGGATCGAGACCGATTCATCGGGATGCTTGTCGACGAACTCGGCGACGCGCCGGACCGAGGAGACCTTCACCTGGCCCTCGATCTTGGCGATGTCGATGCGCTGTTCCATGTCGGCCTGACCCGCATGGCCGGGCAGGGCGAGCATCTCGCCGCCGCCGGAGTTCATCAGGCTGAGGGCTCCCGATCCGCCGCCACCGCCCGCCGCGGTCAGCAGCGGGATGGTCCCGCCGGCCGTCGCGTTGCGCAGCAGAGGCCGT
>DATCFQ010000176.1:0-9525 GCA_036509495.1 Caulobacteraceae bacterium | reverse complement strand
CGTTGTTCAGGTCGAACTTGGTGAGCTTCTTGCCCTCGTGCTTGGCCAGCCGGGCCAGGAAGGGCTCGGCGCCGGTCGAGACGTCAGCCTCGACGGTCCAGTATTCCTGGGTGCGGAAGGCTTCGATCTCCAGCTCGCGGTCGACCACCAGCCTGAGGGCCACCGATTGCACCCGTCCGGCCGAACGGGCGCCGGGCAGCTTGCGCCACAGCACCGGCGAGAGGGTGAAGCCCACCAGATAGTCGAGCGCGCGGCGCGCCAGATAGGCGTCGACCAGCTCCATGTCGATGGCGCGCGGATGCTTCATCGCCTCGGTGACGGCCGACTTGGTGATGGCGTTGAACACCACCCGCTGGACCTCGGCGCCCTTGATCGCCTTCTTGCGGTTCAGCACTTCCAGCACGTGCCAGGAGATGGCCTCGCCCTCGCGATCCGGGTCGGTGGCCAGGATGATCTTATCGGCGCCCTTGGCGGCCTCGGCGATGTCGTTCAGGCGCTTCTGGGCCCGCGCATCGACTTCCCAGACCATGGCGAAGTCATCGTCGGGATTCACCGAGCCGTCCTTGGAGGGCAGGTCGCGGACGTGGCCATAGCTCGCCAGCACCGTGAAGCCCGGGCCGAGGTACTTGTTGATGGTCTTGGCCTTGGCCGGACTTTCGACGACGACGACGTTCATGCGGGCCTTGAAGGGAGGGGGCGACGGCGCGGAAAGTGGGGATGGTCGGGGGGGTCTGTCAACGGCGCTTGGTGAGAGTTGAACAACCGGGACGCTAGAGGCGGTTGCTCTCTCCTATAGGAGAGGGTGTGGCGATACCGTTTCGCTTTCGGGGTTTGGATCAGCCGCCCGACACCAATCCTCCCGCTCTGAGCTCGGCGCGGCCGGCGATGGAGAGCTCCACCAGGGCGCCATAGACCGCCGCGGCCGGGGCGCCGGTGAGGCGGACCAGTTCGTCTCGCGATACGGCGGCGGGCGAGAGCAGGGCGGCGATCTTCTCGCGCAGGGCGTCGATCTCGCCGTCGTCGACCTCGGCCGGCGAGAGCGCCGGCGGGGCAGGCCGGCGGTGGGGCAGGGCCCCCTGTAGCTCGCGCAGCACGTCGTCGATCCCCTCGCAGAGCACAGCGCCCTGGCGGATCAGGTCGTTGGTCCCGCGCGCCCGGGGGTCCAGCGGCGAGCCCGGTACGGCGAACACCTCGCGGCCCTGCTCGCCCGCCAGCCGGGCGGTGATCAGCGAGCCGGAGCGCAGCTCGGCCTCGACCACGATGACGCCCAGCGACAGGCCGGAGATCAGCCGGTTGCGGCGCGGGAAGTCCTTGGCCTGGGCGCGCCGGCCGACCGGATTTTCGGAGACCACGCAGCCCTGTTCGATCAGCCGCTCGTAGAGGCTGCGGTGCTCGGGCGGATAGATGTCGTCGATCCCGCCGGCCAGGACCGCGACCGTGCCGCTCTTCAATGCCCCTTCGTGGGCGGCGCCGTCGATGCCGCGGGCCATGCCCGAAACCACCACATAGCCGGCCTCGCCGAGGTCCTTGGCCAGGGCGCGGGCGAAGCTCTGGCCGGCCGCCGAGGCGATGCGGGCGCCGACGATCGCCACCGAGGGCTGGGCCAGCAGGGCGGCGCGACCGCGGGCCCAGATCATGGGCGGCGGAGGATCGAGATTGGCCAGGGGCTCGGGGTAGTCGGGCTCGCCGGCGCAGAGCAGCCGTGCGTCCAGGGCCTCGCCGGCGGCGATCTCGGCGGCGATCTCGGCCTCCGAAGGGATCCTGGGCGCCCGCGCCGAGCCGCCCCGAACCGCCAGCCCCGGCAGGGCCTCCAGCGCCTTGGACGCGGAACCATAGCGCTGGATCAGGTGGCGGAAGGCGACCGGACCGACGTTGTCGGCGCGCGTCAGCCTCAGCCACGCCAGCCGCTGGGAGGGACCCGGCGGCGCGCTCACGCCGGCTTGGCTCCCCCGATCCGCGGCTCGGCGCCCTTGAGCAGGCGGCGGATATTGGGCGCGTGGCGAATGAAGACCAGCACCGCCATGAAGGCGGCGAGCCAGACCTTGGCGATCGGGCTCTGGTGCGTCGCCAGCACGAACACTGGCGCGAGGGCGGCGGCGGCGAGGGCCGAGAGCGAGGAGATGCGGCTGAGCCCGGCCACGATCAGCCAGGTCGCGCAGGCCATCAGGCCGACCGGCCAGGCCAGGGCCAGGAGCACGCCCAGGAAGGTGGCCATGCCCTTGCCGCCCCTGAACTTCAGCCAGACTGGAAACAGGTGGCCGAGGAAGGCGCAGCCGCCGGCCAGGGCCGCCCCGGCCTCGGCCGCGTCATGGCCCGAACCGGCCAGTAGCCAGCGGGCGATCAAGACGGCGATGAGCCCCTTGCCGCCGTCGCCGACCAGGGTGGCCAGCGCCAGGTCCTTGCGGCCGGTGCGCAGCACATTGGTCGCGCCGATGTTGCCCGAGCCCACCTTGCGGATGTCGCCCAGGCCGCCCAGGCGGGTGACGATGAGGCCGAACGGGATCGAGCCCAGCAGATAGCCGCCCAAGATGCAGGCGAAGATGACGAACGGCTGCAGTCCCATGCCGGCCCCCACGGTCCGTTGCTTACCTCGCTGTTCTTCTCATGTTCCGGGCCGTGGGAACAAGCCCGGAGCTTCCTGACCAAGACTTAACTCGGCTGCCGGCCCGGCCGAGGCCATGCTGCCGAGACGAGGATCGCGTCTTCGGGAGAGATGATGAAACGCCTTGGCCTTCTGCTCTGCGTCGCCGCCCTGTCGGCGCTGGCCATCGCGGTCCCTGCCGCCGCGCGGCGCCCCGCCGCCTATATCGAGAAGGCGGTGGCCGATCCCTCTCGCCCCACCGACGACCGCAAGGACGACGCAGTCCGCAAGCCTGGCGTCGTGCTGGCCTTCTCGGGCGTGCGTCCCGGCCAGACGGTCGGCGAGTACCTGCCGGGCGGCGGCTACTACACCCGCATGCTCAGCGACGTGGTGGGGCCGAAGGACAAGGTCTATGCCCTGGAGACCTCGACCTGGGGCAAGAAGAACGTCGACAACACCAAGAAGGTGCTGGACGAGCCGGGCCGGGGCAATGTGGCGATGAACGTGGCCCCGCTGGGAAGCTTCCACCTGCCCGAGAAGGTGGATCTGTTCTGGACCACCCTGAACTACCACGACCTGCACGTGCCGAAGTACGCCGCCGTCGACATGGCGGCCTTCAACAAAGAGGTGTTCGACGCCCTGAAGCCCGGCGGGATCTATCTGATCGAGGACCACGCCACCGCCCTCGGCGCGGGCGCCACGGTCTCGCCGACGCTGCATCGGATCGAACGGAGCACCGTGATCCAGGAGGTGACCCCCGCCGGCTTCCGCCTGGAGGACGAGAGTTCGGCCCTGCGCAATCCGGCCGACGACCACACCAAGGTGGTGTTCGATCCCTCGATCCGGCTGAAGACCGACCAGTTCATCCTGAAGTTCAGGAAGCCGCGCTAGGCGCCGGATCTGGCGCTCGATCGAGCGCGCAGCCTTACGCGCCGTGCTTGTCCGAAACGGCCGCGCCCGCGCCGCCTTAAAGCCACGGTTCCGCTCAAGCCTGCGGCCCGGAAGGGGATGCGATGGCGGCTCGGGCATCCAGGCCGTGGGCACGGGCGACGGCCATCGCCGTGGCCATCCATGCGGTGCTGTTCGCCCTCGCCATCCTGTCGGTGAAGATCGTGGGACCGCCGCCCGATCCGCGGGCGACCGAGGTGAAGCTGATTCAGCTCCGACCGCCCCCGCTCCGGCGCGAACGCTCGCGGCCCTCGAGGGCCACAGCCTTGTCCGCTCCGACGTCAGCGACGCCGGCGTCCTCAGCCCCGATCCTGGCCGCGCCCGCGGCGGCGTCAGCGGCCCCCGTCCAGGCCTCGACGCCGGACGGTGCGGCCGACCGGATCCGGGCCATGCTGCGCGGCTCGGCGGGGTGCGAGTCTGCCGCCTTCCTCAAGCTCAGCGAGGCGGAGCAGCAGAAATGCGCCAGGTGGCGCATGGCCCGCATCGATCCGGACCTGCAGATCCGGGCCCCGATCGATCCGGTCAAACGGTCCTGGTACGACGCCACCATGGAGGCCCGGAAGAACGGCCGCGCCATGCCGTTCGGGCCGCCGGGGCGCGGCGTCCCGAAGTTCCCGGGCCTGCCGCCGGGACACGCCCTCTTCCACCTCGGCCCGCTCTCCGTCGGGCTTCCCCCCGGTTCCTTCAACGACGACGAGCCGCCGCCGCCCTGAACAAGTCTCTGGCGAAGCGCTCCATCGGAGTCTGATTTGACAGCCGCGCTTCCGCATCGTGACCTGAGCCCCGCCGGGGCGGCCGATTCAGGATCGCACCGCCAGCGGGGGCGCGGCTCATGGCGACACATCGGCCGGCGCCGCCGATCTGGGTGATGGGGCTGGGGTTCTTCCCACTCGGCGCTTCCGGATCGGTGATGCTGATCACCGTGCCCCAGCTGCTGGCCGCCAACCATGTGCCCGAGCAGAACATCGCCTCGATGACGGCGGTGGTGCTGGTCCCCGGCTTCGTCAGCTTCATCCTGGCGCCGCTGCTCGACTGGCGCTTCAGCCGCAAGACCTATGCGATCCTGTTCACCGTGGTCGCGGCCGTCTGCCAGTTCGCGGCGCTGCTGTTCACCCGGGACCTGGGGCTGATGACCGCCCTGCTGTTCGTTGAGGGCTCGGCCATCGGCATGGTGGTCTCGGCCGTCGGCGGCTGGTTCGGCAACCTTACCGGGGTCGAGCAGAAGGGCCCGCTGGGCGCCTGGTTCACCGTGGCCAACCTGGGCGCCGGCGGGGTGGTCGCCACCATGGCCATCTATCTGCTCAGGGACTTGCCCTATGCCCTGGGCGATGGGCTGCTGGCCCTGACCATCCTCTTGGCCCTGCCGCTCTATCTGTGGGTGGACTGTCCGCCGGCCGACGGGCGGCTTGCCAGCGAGAGCTTCAAGGCCTTCGCCGCCGACGTCCTGGCCCTGCTCGAGAAGCCTTCCGTGCGCTGGACGCTGCTGCTGTTCCTGGCGCCCTGTGCGTCCTTCGCCTTGACCAATCTGCTGGGCGGGCTGGGACGCGACTTCAACACGCCCGAGACCCTCGTGGGACTGATCGGCGGCGTCGGGGTGTCGGTCGCCGGGGTGGTCGGCAGCCTGCTGGTCCCGCCGCTGGCCAAGCGCGTCGAGCCGCGGACGCTGTACCTGCTGGTGGGCGGGGTCGGGGCGCTGTTCACCACCGCGCTGGTGTTGCTGGCGCGCTCGCCGGTCACCTATGCCCTGTCGTCCCTGGGCGAGAACGGCTTCCAGGCGGCGGCCTTCGCAGTCTCCTATGTGATCACCCTGCGGACCATCGGGCAGGACAATCCGCTGGCGGCGACCCAGTTCGGCCTGCTCACAGCCGCCGGCAGCCTGCCCCTGGCCTACATGCAGGCGATCGACGGCCACTTCTATGGCTTCGGCGGCGCCAGCGGCAGCTATCTGGCCGACGCGGTGGTCAGCGGCGGCGGCTGCGTGGCGCTCGCGGCGCTGTTCTGGGCGCTGAGGAAGAAGATTCCGGCCATCTGAGACGGCTCGCGAGGTCGCTAAGCCGCCCCTTGCTGGACGTCGAACACGGTGCGGCCTTCCACCAGGGTCCGCAACACGCGGCCCTGCAGTCTGCGCCCGTCGAAGGGCGAGTTCTTGGACTTCGACACCAGCTTGTCGGCGTCGACGACGATCGGGGCCGGGATGTCGCAGAGCACCAGGTCGGCCGGCGCGCCCTGGGCGATGCGGCCGGCTTTCAGGCCGAGCAGGGTCGCGGGGGCGAGAGTCACCGCGCGCAGTAGCGAGATCAGCGGGATGTCCCGCTCGTGGTGCAGCGAGAGCAGGGCCGGCAGCAGGGTCTCCAGCCCCACCGCGCCCGGCGCCGCCTCATCGAACGGCAGCCGCTTGTCCTCGGCGGGAGCGGGGGCGTGGCCCGAGACGATGATGTCGATCAGGCCATCGGTCAGGCCCTCGATCAGGGCCTCGCGGTCGTCCTCGGTGCGCAGCGGCGGATTGAGTTTGTAGAAGGTGCGGTAGTCGCCGATGTCGAGCTCGTTGAAGCTCAGGTGGTTGATCGAGCAGGTGGCGAACACCGGCAGGCTCTTCAGCCGGGCGCGCGAGAGGGTGTCCAGCGCATCGCGGGTGGTGACCTGATCGACGATCAGGCAGGCGCCGGTCAGCTCGACCAGGGCCAGGTCGCGTTCCAGCATGATCCGCTCGGCGATGGCCGGGGCGCTGGGGATGCCGAGCCGGCCGGCGAATTCGCCCTCGGTGGCGGCCGCGCCGCGGGTCAGGAAGGGGTCGGCCGGGCGGTGGGCGACGATGGCCCCGAAGCCCTTGGCATAGGTCATCACCCGCCTGAGCACCCGCGAATCCACGATCGGCCGGTCGGCGTCGGTGATGTAGCGGGCCCCGGCCTCGTGCATCAGGCCGATCTCGGCCATCTCCTCGCCGAGCAGCCCCTTGGTCGCCGCCCCCGCCGGATAGACGTGGACCAGGCCGGTGTCGCGGGCGCGGCGCAGGATGAAGTCGACCATGGCCGGATCGTCGATGGCAGGATCGGTGTCGGGCTGGACCACCATGGTGGTGACCCCGCCGGCGGCGGCGGCCCGGCCGGCCGATTTCAGGGTCTCCTTGGTCTCGGCCCCCGGCTCGCCGGTCTTCACCCTGATGTCGATCAGGCCCGGCGCCAGCAGGGCGCCCTGGCAGTCGACGATCTCCAGGTCGGGGGAAGGCGCTTGCAGCCGCGGTCCGGTCAGCACATCGGCGATCAGGCCGTCCCGGACGACCACCGCGCCCGGCCCATCATAGCCGCTCTCCGGATCGACCAGCCTGGCGTTGACGAGGGCCAGGGGACGCGAATGAGGCGCGCCGGTCATGGCGCGTTCTCCAGCCGGCGGGCGAGGCTGGCCAGGATGGCCATGCGCACGGCCACGCCCATCTCGACCTGGTCCTGCACCAGGCTGATCTCGGGATCGTCGGCTATGCCGGATTCGATCTCCACGCCCCGGTTCATCGGCCCCGGGTGCATCACCCGCACCCGCGGCGAGGCCTTGGCCAGCTTCTCGCGGTCCAGGCCGTAGAAGCGGAAATATTCGCGCACCGAGGGGACGAAGGCGCCCTGCATCCGCTCCAGCTGCAGGCGCAGCATCATCACCACGTCGGCGCCGTCGATGCCCTTGCGCATGTCGTGATGCACCTCGACGCCCCAGCGGTCGGCGCCGGACGGCATCAGGGTCGGCGGCCCGACCAGCCGGATGTGGGCGCCCAGCAGCTGCAGCAGGATCACGTTGGAGCGGGCCACGCGGCTGTGCAGCACGTCGCCGCAGATCGCCACCACCAGGCCGTCGATGTCGCCGAAGGCGCGGCGCAGGGACAGGGCGTCCAGCAGCGCCTGAGTCGGATGCTCGTGCTGACCGTCGCCGGCGTTGATCACGCTGCAGCCGACCTTCTGCGACAGCAGCGCCGCCGCGCCCGAGCCGGAGTGGCGCACCACCAAGAGGTCCGGCTTCATGGCGTTCAGGGTCACCGCCGTGTCGATCAGGGTCTCGCCCTTGGTCATCGACGAGGTGCGCGGGCTCATGTTGACCACGTCCGCGCCCAGCCGCCTGCCGGCCAGCTCGAAGGAACTCTGGGTGCGGGTCGAGGCCTCGAAGAACAGATTGATCAGGGTGCGGCCGCGCAGCAGGCCGAGCTTCTTCTCCTTCTGCCGGTTCACCGCCACCAGGCTGTCGGCGAGATCGAGCAGGGCATGGGCTTCAGGACGGTTGAGCCCGCCGACGCCGATGAGATGCTTATGGGGGAACGGATAGACCTTGGCAGAGATCGAGCTTTCGATGTCAGCGCCGAGGTCCATCGAAGGCGAGGCTATAGGGTGCAAAGCGCCCAGGCTCAAGCGCCCTGATATGCCGAGGGCAGTGCGCCCACTCTGACGCTGGTCAGAACGCTCGTCCAAATTTCTTCACGCGCGCCTCCAACTCGGCCCGCACCCCAGGGCAGCGAACGCCCACGTAGTCTTCTATGTCGAACATGATTTGGTGGATCGATTTGCCGATCGCCAATTTAAGATGTTCATAGTCTTCCGGCTGAGCATGGGCTTTGACCAGATGCAGAACATCCTCAAGATCGCGGGTGCACTGAGTGCAACTGGAAAGTATCAGTAGGGCGAGATCGTTATCCATTTTGACCTTGATCCTGTGTAGTATTTCCTTGGTCTTGCGCTAGTGCAGGCGCAAGTTCAGGTAAAATGCGTGGTATAAAGAACCACCACGGCAATGGTCTTGGACTCGGAAAGGGCTGCGGTGCGGGGTTGAGTTTTTGTCTATTTCGCTCAAGGCAATCGGCGACGCACTTGTGATAGTCAAATTTGTTTCCGTCCCACGAACGATAGGGCTTTGGTCTCTCGAGAATCCACGAGCACTCCTGATTGCACTTAGAATAATCCGAGTCGTCTCGTCCGCCCGTCAGCTGAAAGGTAGGCTCGTTATAGCCGCTTGTCGCTGAGGAAGACACGCTCGGGAACGTGGGTGTTGGACCCGTTCCGGTGTCTTGGGCTACGCCGTCGGGGGCAGCAGCCCCGAATTGGGAGTCAGGTGTGGTTTGGGTCTGCGGTGCTCCCTGGCGGTTTCGACCATACGCGAGCAGCGCATCGGCAAGCTTGGGAGGAGTAGGGGGTGTCGTCGAGATAATACTTGTCTGGCCAGATGAGGTCTTGACCTCCTGGGGCTTCGTCCGAGGGCATGTCGACATCCTCCAAGGGCTGGACCTTGGAAGTTCAACATGCCGTCAGCCCCGGCTAGGGCGGCCCTCATGGAGTTCGCTGATCTCTCGTTGCGTAGAGGCGGAGTCAGAATTGGCGAGTCGGCGAAGTCACTCTTTACGGAACCGAATTGCGAAGTTCGTTGGTTCACCGGCAACAGGGCCACGGCGCGTTTACTTCCCCATCCGAGATCCCCGGGGGGGCGATCGAAATTTGGTCAGCCCGCCATCCGGTCCAGCGCCCCCTGGAGGATCCACGCGGCCGCCGCCTTGTCGACCAGCTCGGCACGCCGGCCGCGAGTGAGGTCGGCCTCATCCGTGAGCATGCGCTGCACCGCGACCGTGGACAGCCGTTCGTCCCAGAAGGCGACGGGGATGTCCTTCAGGCGCAGCAGGTTGCGGGCGAAGGCGCGTGAGGACTGGCACCGCGGGCCCTCGGTCCCGTCCATGTTCATCGGCAGGCCGACCACTAGGCCTTCGGCGCCCCGGTTGTGCATCAGCTGGAAGAGACGCGCGGCGTCCTGGGTGAACTTGACCTTGCGGATCAGCTCCAGCGGGCTGGCGATCATCAGATGGAAGTCGGAGACGGCGACGCCGATGGTCTTCTCGCCGACGTCGACGCCGGCCAGGGGCGTGCGCGGCGGCAGGGAGGCGGCGAGGTTCTCGATGGGCACGATGGGCATGGTTTGGCTTCGACTCCGGCGCCCGGCGGCCCCCTCCACCACGCTTCGCGTGGTCCCCCTCCCCC
>DATCFQ010000175.1:0-7237 GCA_036509495.1 Caulobacteraceae bacterium | reverse complement strand
CGGGCTGACCCTGGTGGCCCTCGGCCTGTTCCTGGGTTCGAGCGGCTATCAGCTGCTGCGCGTCATTCCCGACGCGGTGCTGGGCGGCCTTTTGCTGTTCTCGGGCCTCGACCTCGCCCTGTCATCGAAGCCCGGCGACTACAAGGACGCCGACCTGTTCCTGGTGCTGGCGATGGCGGCGATCGGCGTGGCGGTGAATCCGGCGGCGGCCTTCGCGGCCGGTCTGCCGCTGGCCTATGCCATCAAGCATCGCTGGCTGAAGCTCTGAGCGTCAGGCGTCCTGGTGCGCCCGCGCCGCGCCCGGCGCCGAGGTCCGCGGAGTCGCCAGGAGGTTCTGCTCGAAGTCGTGGAACGGCCCGTCCGCGGCGGCGGCCGCCAGCCGGGATTCCAGCTCCCGATAGGCGCCGAGCAGCCGCACGCCGAACGGCGTCAAGGCGGCGCCGCCCTTGGTCCCGCCCCCGATCGAGGTCCGCACCACCAGCTCGGTCCAGGAGCGGTTCATGGTGTCGACCAGGATCCAGGCGCGGCGGTAGCTCATGCCCATGGCCCGTCCGGCCGCCGAGATGGAGCCCTCGCGGTCGATGGCCTCCAGCAGCTGGGCCTTGCCGGGGCCCATGGCGGTGTGTTCGCCGCAGAACACCATGATCTTCAGCTCGAGCGGACCGACCCTGGACATCGCCAACCCCTTCTGAACGCCTGGCCAACCCTGCATTACCGCTTCGCACGCAACAATCCAGGCCTCTCCGCCGGTCTCCGCCGGCCGGCCCTGCCCTGGAGTCCCAGGCTCCCCGCTGATAAGCCGTTGGCGCCGCCGGAGCGCCCATGACCGCCAGCCCCTATCCCAGAAGCCATCCGGCCGAGCGCCTGGCCGTGCTGGTCAACTATGGGATGCTGATCGTCGCGCCCTTCACCCTGAACGCGCTCGGCCTAGTGGCCATCTCCATCGCCTACGCGCGCCGCGGAGGCGCCGACCCGGTGACCCGCAGCCACTACGATTTCCAGATCCGCCGCTACTGGATGGACCTTTTGCTGGTGGGCCTGGGCTTCGTCTGCGGCTTGGGCGCCCTGGCCGCCGGGTTCGGCGCGGGGATCGAGGGGATGATGGCCAGCATGGGCGTGCAGCTGCCAGTCCACTACGACGCGGTGCACATCGGCCTGGGCGCCATCGGCCTGCTGGCGGCCTGGCTGATCCTCTGGGCCATGGGCCTCTTGGGCCTGTTTTTCGGCTCGATCTTCGGCGCCCTGCGGCTTGCCTCCGGCCTGCCGATGGGTAAGACGCGCTCCCGATGAGCCTGCCGCCCCTCGCCTCCTATCCGGCCCTGCGCATGCGGCGCCTGCGCCAGGGCGACTGGATTCGCCGGCTGGTGCGCGAGACCACCTTGCAGCCATCGGACCTGATCTGGTCGATGGTGGTGCACGAGGGCGAGGGCCGCATCCCGGTGGCCTCCATGCCGGGCGTCGAGCGGCTGTCGGTGGCGGAAGCCGCCAAGGCGGCCATTCAAGCCAAGGCCCTGGGCGTGCCGGCCATCGCCGTCTTCCCCTACATCGACGGCGAGAAGAAGGACGCCAAGGGCTCCGAAGCCACCAATCCCGAGGGCCTGGTCTGCCGCGCGGTGAAGGCCATGAAGCACGCCGCCCCCGAGGTCGGGATCATGTGCGACGTGGCGCTCGACCCCTTCACCGACCACGGCCACGACGGCCTGATCGAGGACGGCCGCATCCTCAACGACGCCTCAGTCGAGCGGCTGGTGGAGCAGAGCCTGGTCCAGGCCGAAGCCGGCTGCGACATCATCGCCCCCTCCGACATGATGGACGGGCGCGTCGCGGCGATCCGCGCGGCGCTGGAGAGCGCCGGCTTCCAGGACGTGATGATCATGGCCTACGCGGCCAAGTACGCCTCGGCCTTCTATGGCCCCTATCGCGAGGCGATCGGCTCGGCCAAGGCGCTGCAGGGCGACAAGAAGACCTACCAGATGGACCTGGGCAACACCCACGAGGCCCTGCGCGAGGTGGCGCTGGACATCGCCGAGGGCGCCGACATGGTCATGGTCAAGCCGGGCATGCCCTATCTCGACATCGTCCGCCGGGTGGTCGAGGCCTTCGCCCTGCCGACCTTCGCCTTCCAGGTCTCGGGCGAGTACGCCATGCTGATGGCCGCCGCCCAGAACGGCTGGCTGGAAGAAGACCGCGCCATCCTGGAAAGCCTCTCCGCCTTCAAGCGCGCCGGCTGCGCCGGGGTGATCACCTACTTCGCCCCAAGGGCGGCGCTGCTGCTGGGGGGCTGATGGCGACGGCCGACGAAGCGGAGCGCGAGCGAAGAGACCGGGCTCGGATCAAGCTCGCGGGGGCTTCGGGATGCGCAATATCGTCGTGGCCGGCGTGGGGCTCGCGATGCACCTCCTGGCGATCTATATTGCTCCGAGAGGCGAGCCGAAATGAGCGGATACGACCAGGCCCTGACTGTGATGTCGGTGATCGGAATAGGCATGATGCTGGTCGCCATGTTTCTCGTACGCCAGTTCGACAAACATCAGCGGGAAGCGGCAGAGGCGCGACAGTCCAAGGCTCATCCCGCCGAATAACTGGGCTGGAAGCTCTGGGCTGGTCCCCAGCTCTCCCAATCCGCTCATCCCCGCGCAAGCGGGACCCAGGCTTTTTTCGACCACGGACCCCACGGACGGAGCCAGCCTTGGCGCGTTCGTGAGGTTCGTGAGGTTCGTGGTTGTTCCTTACCTCCGCTCATCCCCGCGCAAGCGGGGACCCAGGCTTTTTTCGACCACGAAGGACACGCCTCGAGGAACTGCGCTGGCGGCCAGTTCCAATTTCACCAAGCACACCAAGATCTTGGTGTGCTTGGTGTGCTTGGTGGTTCCCCTTCTTCGGCTGCTCCGACCTTTCCGGATCCCGGCCTCCGCCGGGATGAGCGGGGAGAAGTGGACAGGCCTGGCCAGCCACATCTCGGCCCGCCTCAGGGCCTCAGTGCGCCGGCGCCGGGGTGGCGGCGACGCCGTCGGGCATGTCGTCGGCGTCGGCGTCGGGCTCGAAGCTCAGCGGGATATTGACCATCTGCCCGACCATCTCGGGCCGGAAGGTTTCGGGCTTGATCCTGAACTGCTGGACCATCCGCAGGGCGGCCTCGCCCAGGCCGTGGCCGGGCGGGGTCTCGTTGGCCACCAGGCAATGATCCACCGACCGATCGGCGGTCACCTGGCAGCGCAGCACCACGTGTCCGGTCGCGGCGCCGGGCGCCTGAAGCGAGGCGAGCGGGTCCTTGTCGACCAGAGGGGCGGAGCCGGAGTTGGCCGGCGTCGCGTGGCCGGCGCCGGCCAGCAGCAGGCCGGCGAGGCCGGCCAGCCAGAACCCCTTCGTCGCCAGCCGTCCGGTCATCGCTCGCTCTCCTTCAGGAGCTCCGCCAGATGGTCCTGCCAGACGGCCGCCAGGGTGTGGGCGCCGTGGCCGCGGGTCCGGTCCGAGATCGGGATCAGGATGAAGCGTCCGTGCGGCAACCTTTGGGCCATCTTCTCGGCCATGCCGAGCTCGGGCGGATTGATGAAGTCGTCGGCGGAATTGATCCACATCACCGGAACGGTGATCTTCTCCAGATCGGCGGAAGGGTCGTAGTTGCGCGAGGCCGAGACGGCGTAGAGCATGTCGTTGGCGTCGAGATCGGCGATGTCGGCGTCGATCACCCGCTTCAGATAGGCGTCCGCCGCATCGCGGGTGGGCTCGTTGGCCAACTCGGGCGCCGGCTGAGCCCGGGCGCCCGCCGCGAGACCCAGCAGCATCGTCAAGGCCAAGGCCGTGCTAAGCAGATTGCGCATCCACATTCCCTCCCGCTCCAGTCACCGCACCACAGATGGCCATCGCCGACAATGTCCTGACCGGGCTGAAGCCCATGCCCTACGCCAAGGCGCGGGCCCTGGTGCAGGACGGCGACCTTTTGCTCTGCTCCGCCGTCGACCCGATGTCCAAGCTGATCCGCTGGACCACCGGGACGCCCTGGAGCCACATCGCCATCGCCTATCGCATCCCCAGCCTGGACCGGGTGATGGTGCTGGAGTCGGTGGAGAAGCTCGGGGTGCGCACCGTGCCGCTGTCGAAGTTCATCTCCGCCACCAGCTCCGGCCAGCATCCCTATCCGGGCAAGATCCTGCTGGCCCGCGACCAGCGCATCGCGGACCTGGCCGCGGGCAAGCGCAAGGCGATGTACGACTTCGCCTTCGCCAGCCTGGGCGACCGCTTCGCGGCCGGCGAGATCGTCAAGATCGCCACCCGGCTGATGCTGGGCCGCACGGCCCGCAAGATGCCGCGCTTCCTGGGCGCCAAGGACGAGTACATCTGCTCGGAATACGTCGCCAAGTGCTTCGCCAAGGCGGGGCTGAAGATCCCGTGGGACGGGCTGGGCTTCGTGGCCCCGGGGGATTTCGCGGCGGCGCCGGATGTGGGGGCGGTGGCGCAGATCAGGACGCGGTAGGGCGGCGGTAGCGGGGGAGACAACCTCTTCGCGGCAGTAGAAGCCTCGTGCTAGCAAGCTCAGCGTGAGACATGCGACATGGCGGCTGGCGGCTGGTGGCGCGAGCTGCGTCGGCCTTGTCGAGACGTCGCTGGCCGGCGACCTTCCGGGGAGCGCCAAGTTGGAGAACGGCAGATGAGACAGCAGCTGATGACCGGTGCGGCGGCCTTGTCGCTGGCCCTCGCGGGCGCGGTGGTCGCCCCCGCGCCCGCCGCGGAGGCGGCCCTGATCAAGCCGGTGCAGACCGCCGACGGCCTGGTTTCGGGCATCCCCGGCTCGGCGCCGGGCGTGACCGAGTTCCGCGGCATCCCCTTCGGCGCCCCGCCCGTGGGCCCGCTGCGCTGGAAGGCGCCGCAGCCGGTCGCCCATTGGAGCGGCGTGCGCAAGGCCGACCACTGGGGCGACGTCTGCATGCAGCCCACCGCCAAGACGCGGACGCTGGGCGTGAACCTGGCGACCGACCTGCCGGATTCGCCGAAGATGTCCGAGGACTGCCTCAATCTCAACGTGACCACCCCCGCGACCCATGCCGGGCAGAAGCTGCCCGTGATGGTTTGGGTCTACGGCGGCGCCTATGCCGAGGGCGGGGGCGCCATGCCGATCAGCCAAGGCGAGCACCTGGCCAAAAAGGGCGCGATCGTCGTCACCTTCAACTACCGGGTCGGGGCGTTCGGCTTCCTGTCGCATCCCGAGCTGACCGCCGAGTCCGGGCGGGGCGCCTCGGGCAATCAGGCGCTGGCGGACTCCATCGCCGCCCTGAAGTGGGTCAAGGCCAACATCGCCCAGTTCGGCGGCGATCCCGACAACGTCACCATCTTCGGCCAGTCGGCCGGGGCCTGCATCGACGCGGGCCTGGTCGGCTCGCCCGAGGCGAAGGGCCTGTTCAGGCGGGCGATCTCGGAGAGCGGCCAGTGGATGGGGCTGGGCATCGACAAGATGCTGCCGCGCGAGGAGGCCGAGCAGAGGACCGTCCAGCAAGCCGAGAAGGCCGGGGCCAAGAGCCTGGCCGAAATGCGCAACCTGTCGGCCGAGGAGGTCATGAAGGCCTTCCCCCGTGGGGAGGGCATGATGATCGACGGCGACATCATCCCCGAGGACCTGTCGAAGACCTTCGCCGAGGGCAGGCAGAACGCCGTCGACGTGCTGACGGGCTCCAACGGCACCGAACTCGCCTTCGGCCCGCCCGGGAAGCCGACTGCGGCCAGCTTCAAGGCCAGCCTGAGCCGGACGTTCAAGGGCCTGGAGGCGGAGGCCGACAAGGCCTATCCGGTCGCCAACGACGAGGAGGCGGCCAAGATCGTCCCCAGCCTGCCGAGCGCCGACATGATGGCCTGGGGACAGCGCCTCTACGCCGACGACATGGCCAAGCTCGGGAAGAAGGCCTGGGTCTACCACTTCACCTTCCATCCGCCCGGGCCGCCCAGCCACCCGGACCCCGGCCCGACGCACGCCTCGGAAATCGCCTATGTGTTCGACAACCTGGCCCTGCCGCACGAGATCCCCGACGCCTCCTCGCCCGAGCTGTCGGCCAAGGATCCGGCGGCGCGCAAGCTGGCCGACCGGATGTCGAGCTATTGGGTGAACTTCGCCAGGACCGGCGACCCGAACGGACCGGGCCTGCCGCGCTGGCCCTCGGTGAGGCAGCTGAAGCCCGGCGGGTTCATGCTCCTCGACAGGACCCCTGGGCCCGGCGAGGTGCTGACCCCGGCGAAGATCGCGCTGTTCGACGCCGTCTACGACCAGAAGGTCGCCAAGCCCGAGCAGCTCCCCGCCAAGTGAGAATTACGGAATTACGGTGACGCCTCACGAATTGACGCCGTCCTCACGCCCGAGTTGGGCTCGTATTCGAAGAGGCCTGTTTCGCGGTTGAATTGGTAAAGCGTCACCGAAACTTCGGAGCTTCACGCTCAGCGATGAGCCGGCGGCTCTCCTTCATTCAGCGGGGGCGACTCTTATCTGCTGACGTCGACGGTGGCTTGGGCGCGCAGATTGCCGACCCTCACCACGACGGGGCCTTTGGGCGCAGCGTCTTCGACCACGAGCTTGACCCAAAGCGTGTCACCGTCCTTGAAGTATGACGTGGTCTTCGCGCCCCGCAGGTCAGCCAGGGTGGTTTGCGCCGCGCCCGCAGCGGCGTTGTGGAACCCGGGAAGCTCCAGGATCACGAAGGAGCCCTGGTCCATTTCCCGCAAGGAAACGGCCAGGTTCTTCCTGCCCGTCTCCACCTTCACCTCGGCGCCGCTGCCGATGGTGGTTTCCCCGTTATATTCGAACCGCTTGCCTTTGCGGTTGAGGATGATCGGATCGGGATTGGGGCGAGACCCGAAATCGTCGAAGGCGCCGGCGATGCTGAACCGGCCCATGTCCCCCCGGCATACGGCGGCGCCCCAGCTCGCCTTCATCTTGCAGCTGTCTTCGTCGGACGCGATGCCGTTGTCGACGACGATATAGCTGTCGGGAATTCCGCCGACCGAGCCGTCCTTGTCATGGAACGCCGCGCTCCTGTAGGCGGCGCGGCCTCCGAAATCGGACGCCCAGCGGCGTTCGACCGGAGGGAAGTCGACCGGCTTGGCGTTGACGAATTTCAAGCCCTCGACCGAGTTCTCGGTGCTCATGCCGAAGCTGGTGAACAGCAGGTAGGACATCGCGCCCGCATCGCGCCGCGTGTTGGGCTGATAGTTCACGAAAGTGGTGTTCACCACGTCGTGGCGATAGTCGTAGAAT
>DATCFQ010000174.1:0-6792 GCA_036509495.1 Caulobacteraceae bacterium | reverse complement strand
CTGGCGCGGGCCCGGACCGAGCTCGAGCAGCCGCTCGAGATCGAGGACCAGGGCATCGATATCGACGTGGTCATCGGCTACGCCCAGGTCAATCCGGGCGACGACGCCGTCATCGAGAACGCCGCCATGGCCCTGGCGCGGGCGCAATCGGGCCACGCCAAGATCGCCGGCTTCAGCGTCGAGGAGCGCCGCGCCGTCGCCGAACGGCTGCAGCTGATGCGCGACCTGCACCGCGCCCTGGCCGGCGAAGACGAGCTGTTCGTCTTCTACCAGCCGAAATACCGGCCGCGGACCGACGCCATCGACTCCGTCGAGGCGCTGATCCGTTGGCGCCATCCCGAGCACGGCATGGTGCCCCCCGACCGCTTCATCGGCCTGGCCGAAGAGACCGGCGCCATCGCCGAGATCACCCGCTGGGTGATGCAAAAGGCGATCACCGACCAGGCCAGGCTGGCCGCCATCGGCCATCCACTGACCGTCTATGTGAACCTGTCCGGCCGCCTGGTGGCCGACACCGCCTTCACCGAATGGCTGCTGTCGGAGGCGAAAGGCCTGCCGGCGGCGGCCATCGGCCTGGAGATCACCGAGACGGCGATCATCGAAGACCCCGAACACGCCCTGGCCAATCTGCAGGCCCTCGCCGACGCCGGGATGCCGATCTCCATCGACGACTACGGCGCCGGCCTGTCGTCCCTGGCCTATCTGAAACAATTGCCCGCGACCGAGCTGAAGATCGATCGGCTGTTCGTGTCGAGCCTGACCTCCAGTCACCGCGATCCGCTTCTGGTGCGCTCGACCATCGACCTGGCGCATGCGCTGGAGATGGAGGTCACCGCCGAGGGCGTGGAAAACGCCGCGACCCTGGCCTTGCTGCGCACCATGGGATGCGACCTGATCCAGGGCTTCTTCATCGCCAGGCCGATGCCGCTCCACGAGCTGGAGCAGTTTCTGGCGCGCGGCGTCGAGGTCAAGCCCGACGCCTCCTTCGCCCAGGCCCTGCGCCGGCGCGCCGAGTGAGCGGCGCCGGCTCCTTAGCCGCCGATTAAACCTAAACCCCTAGAGTCCTTCCCGGTTGGGAGTGTTCGGATGAAGCCGCAGGTGCTGGCGTTGGCCTTGGCGTTCATTGCCGTGGGGGCCGGACCCCTGCTAGCCGCGCCGCGGGCGCCTACGCCCAGGGCTGCGCCGTTCGACGCCGCCATCGGCCGCGCCAAGGCGGCGATGATGGCCGATCCCCAGGTCGCCCTGACCGCCTCACGCCAAGCCCTGACGCTGGCCGGGAGCGGCGGCGGCGATGCGGCGCTGCGCACGGCGACGGCGCAGTGGCTCGAAGCGGAAGCGCTGATGCGCACCGGCCACACGGCCAGCGCCGTTCCCGTCATCGAACAGGCGATCAAGGTCGTGGCCGCGCGCGAACCCAAGGGCAAGCTGCACGGCGACCTGCTGTTGGCGCAGGGCGACGCCATGTCCGAACGCGGCGATGTCCGGAAGGCGCTGGAGGACTATCAGGCCGCCTTCGACATCTATGGCGCCGCGGGCGAGGCGCGCGGCCAGGCCAAGGCGCTGCAGAACATCGGCTCGATCTATCAGAACGCTCGCGACTACCAGCGGGTGCTGAAGTACTACGCCCAGTCGGCCGAGACCTATAAGGCCGATCCGGACCTGCTGGTCTCGGCCCTCAACAACAAGGCCGACGCGTTCAAGGAGCTGGGCCGCTTCGACGAAGCGATCACGGCGTTCCGGTCGGCGATCGGCGTGGCCCGCCGGATGGGCAGCCCGTCGCTGCAGGCCAGCATCTACAGCAATCTGGCCTCGACGGAGGTGAAGGCCGGCCGCCTCGCCCAGGCCGATACGGACGTTCAGCGCGGCCTGGCGCTGGCCGACGCCTCGGCGCCGGAAGAGCGGCCGTTCCTCTGGGGCGTGGCCGGGGAAATCGCCCTGCAGCGCAGCGGGCCGCAGCAGGCGCGTCAGTGGCTGGAGCGCACCTTCAAAGGGGTGGACCTGAAGACCACTACCCTGAAGTTCCGCGACTTCCATGAGGTCGCCTATCAGGCCTACAGCCAGCTGGGGCAGGATCACCTGGCCCTACAGCACCTGCAGGCGTTCAAGCGGCTCGAAGACGATGCCCGCGACGTCGCCACCTCGACCAATGCGGCCCTGATGGCGGCGCGGTTCGATTTCGCCAACCAGGACCTGAAGATCGCCAAGCTGAAGTCCGGCCAGCTGCAGCGCGACGTCGAGCTCGGCCGCCAGCGCAACACCATCACCACAGGCCTGCTCGGCGGCACGGCGCTGATCCTGGTCCTGTTGACCCTCGGCTTCCTCTCCATCCGCAAGAGCCGCAACGAGGTGCGGGCCGCCAACGTCAACCTCCGGGGCTCCAACCAGGCGTTGGAGAAGGCGCTCAAGGCCAAGACCGACTTCCTGGCCACCACCAGCCACGAGATCCGCACGCCGCTGAACGGCATCCTCGGCATGACCCAGGTGCTGCTCGCCGACCGCAAGCTCGAGGCGGGCCTGAAGGACAAGATCGCCCTGGTGCACGGCGCCGGCGAGACCATGCGCGCCCTGGTCGACGACATCCTGGACCTCGCCAAGATGGAGACCGGCAACCTGACCATCGAGCGGACCGATATCGACCTCAAGGCCATCGTCGACGAGACCGGGCGGCTCTGGTCGGAAAAGGCCCGCGGCAAGGGGCTGGCCCTGACCGTCGAGGTCGAGGACGGGCTGCAGCGCATCGTCGAGGACGGCGGCCGGCTGCGCCAAGTGGTGTTCAACCTTATGTCCAACGCCATCAAGTTCACCGATGCGGGCGAGGTGCGGCTGGTGGCCCGGTCCGAACGCGCCGACGCCGGCGAGCGGCTGATGATCGAGGTCCACGACACCGGCATCGGCATCCCGCTGGAGCGCCTGGAGGACATCTTCGACTCGTTCAGCCAGGTCGACACCAGCACCACGCGCCAGTACGGCGGCACGGGCCTCGGTCTCGCCATCTGCCGCGATCTGGCCGAAGCCATGGGCGGCTCGATCGGGGTGTCGAGCGAACTGGGCAAGGGATCGGTGTTCACCGTCGTCCTGCCGCTCCGCCGCGGCGCCCTGGGCGAAAGCCAACAGGCGATCGCTCTGGACGGCGAGCGCGCGCGGACGCTGAGCGATTGCCGGCTGCTGATCGTCGAAGCCAATCCCCTGGCTCAGAGCGTCCTGCGCTCGACCTTCGCGGCCAAGGTGCGCGACCTGGAGATCACCGCATCGGCGGAGGACGCCGAGAGCGCGCTGAAGCTCGGCGTCTTCGATCACGTGCTAGCCGACGGCGCAGCCCTCGGCGCCGCCGAGGAGGAACGCCTGCAAGGGCTGCGGGGCCTCATCCTTGCGGACGGGCCTGCGGTCTCTTTGATGTGGCCCTCGCCGAGCGACGAGCTGACGGCCCGGCTGCTGCGGTCGGGCCCGGCCCAGGTGCTGGCCAAGCCCATCTCCCCGGCTGACCTGGCGCTGGCGCTCGGCCGCTGGTTCGCCGCGCAAACCGACGGCCAGGCGCCCGCCGCGGCGGGGGTGACGGCTTATTAGCCATTGTTGCGCACAATCGCTCGCGGGCGGCATGGCGACGCACCGGAGGCAGGGATGCAGGTGCTTTTCATCGAAGACGACGCGATGAACCGGCGCGTGGTTCGGGACATGCTCAGCGTCGCCGGCGTGGAGATGTCCGAGGCCCCCGAAGCCGAGACCGGCCTCGCCATGCTCGACACCCTGCCCTTCGATCTGGTGCTGATGGACCTGCGTATGCCCGGCATGGACGGCCTGACCGCGGTTCGCAGGATCCGCGCGCGCGGGGACGCCGTCTCCTCGATCCCGATCATCGTGGTGACCGCCGATACCGCCATGGACCTGCAGGAACGCTGCCGCGCCGCGGGCGCCGACGACCTGCTGCGCAAGCCGGTGGCCATGACCCTGCTGTTCGACGCCATCGCGCGGGCGATCTCCGAGCGCCCATCCTCGCCGGCCGCCGTCCTCGCCTGAGGCGGCGCGTTCAGCCCAGTCTTTGATAGGCTCAGAGGGCCGCTCAGGCCGCTTCCGCGCGACCTGCCAGGCCCTGCATGATCGCCTTGTTCACCTCGACCAGCGGCTCGATGCTCTCCTGACGGCGCATCACCGCGCTGGTGTGGCGATTCACCCAGATGCTGATGGAGATGATCCGGGCCCTGAGCACGTGCGGCAGGGCGTTCTCGGGGGCGGCGCAATCGGCCGCCAGCGCCGACCAGACGCGCCGGTTCCAGTCCAGCGCCTGGATGCGGGTATTGACGTCGTCGGCATCGACCTCCGCCGCCTCCATCAAGGCGCGGGTCACCTCCCCGAAGAGCCGATACTCCGCGTCGCGCGGAGTCTCAGACCTCTGAGTCGCCTTCTGATACGCCTGAAGCGACATTCCCCAACCTCGTGTCTTCGTAATCGATGAGCTTGCGGCAAAGCATCAACGCTTTGTAGTATTCACGCGCCATTGCGTGTCTCGATATGTTGACGCAATCCACCAGGACCGTCTGACTTTGGATCACGCCCATGAACTCGCTCAGCCGCTGAGCGAATTCGTTGTAATACTTCACAGCTCCCGCCTCGTCCAAATACATCATCATGACGGGGAAGTAGATCCGCCGTGCTGGCGTGGTGACCTCGTCGGCCTGCATGATGTCTTTCTCACGCAGCACCGAAGCCTTGTTCTGCAACAAGAGCACGCCACGCCGGTCGCCGTTCTGGACGACCGCCCCGTTGAGGACGAATTTTTCGCCGGGCTTGAGTGACAGTTTCAGAGGCACGATCAGAACTCCCAAGGACCAAAGGCCGGCCTTTGGCGCCTTCTCGCGCCGACTCGCCGCTACCTTCAAAGCATAGCAGCGACATGGCCAAGCTAAGCAGACAGCGTTAACGCCGCCTTTCGAGCCCTGCGGCGGCTCGCCGCGCTTAGGGTTCCGTTAAGCGTGACCCGGCGATTCAGGACATTGTCGGACGCCTGCGGAATCGCCCATGTCATCGCCGCTTCGCGCCAAGGCCTCCACATCGGCCGCAGCGCTCCAGACGTCCGGCTTCGGACGCGCCGATCCGGCGCCAAGCACCCCTGAGGGGATTGTCGGCGAGGCCGGCTCGCAGCAGGCGCTGGACCGGCTGGGCGCGGCGCTGAGCGAGCTGAAACTGCTGGCCGCCCGCCCCTACCTGCAGCAGGCCATCCGGGCCCTGCAGGCCGAACAGCCGCAGGCGGCGGCCGAGGCGGCGCTGAAGGCGCTCGAGCACGACGAGCGATGCGGCCATGCCTGGTGGCTGCTGGGGATCGCGCGCGACAAGGCAGGCGATCTGACGGGCGCGCTGCAGTGCTACGAAGCGGCGATCCAGCTGCTGCCCGAACAGGACGAACTCGCCAACGACCTGGGCCGCCTGGCCTTCCGCCTGGGCCTCAAGCCGATGGCCGAGGCGCTGTTCGCCAAGTTCCTGGCCGCTCATCCTGACTCGGTCGACGCCGCCAACAACCTCGCCTGCGCCCTGCGCGACCAGTTCCGCCACGATGAGGCGATCGAGATCCTGCGCGGCGCCATCCACGACCATCCGGGCGACGCCATGCTCTGGAACACCCTGGGCACGGTGCTGTCCGAGCAGGGCGAGTTCGAGACGGCGTCCACCTTCTTCGGCGAGGCCCTGAGGTGCGACGAGAGCATGTTCCGGGCCCGCTACAACCGCGGCAACGCCAAGCTGGCGCTGGGCGACGCCCCGGGCGCCCTGGTCGATTGCGAGACGGCGCTGGGCCAGGTGCAGCTGGCCGAAGAGCGGGCGATGATGCTGGTGGCGCGCTCGACCTTGCTGCTCAATCTCGGCCGCATCGGCGAGGGCTGGGACGCCTATGAAGCGCGGTTCGACCCGGCCTTTGGCGACGTCACCCATTTCCTGATCGATCGCCCGCGCTGGACCCCGCAGGACGATCTCGCCGGCCGCACCCTGCTGGTCATGGGCGAACAGGGGCTGGGCGACGAGGTGCTGTTCGCCAACCTCCTGCCGGACGTCCTCAAGGCGCTGGGCCCTGACGGACAGCTGCTGCTCGCGGTCGAGCAACGCCTGGTCCCACTGTTCCAACGCTCGCTGCCGACCGCCACGGTGGGCCCCCACGCCACCCGGACGATCGATGCGCGCGCCTATCGCGGGGCTCCGTTCGTCGCCGACCCGGAAGCGATCGACCTGTGGACGCCGTTCGGCTCGCTGCTGCGGCGCTTCCGCCGTTCGGTCGAGGCCTATCCGGATCGTCGCGCCTTCCTGACGCCGGATCAGGGCCGGGTGCGCCACTGGCGTGGCGTGCTCGACGCGCTGGGCCCCGGCCCGAAGGTCGGCCTGCTCTGGAAGAGCCTGAAGATCGAAACCGCCCGCGCGCGCTTCTATTCGCCGTTCGAGGCCTGGACGCCGGTGCTGAACACGCCGGGCGCCGTCTTCGTGAACCTGCAGTACGGCGACTGCACCGCCGAGATCGCCGCCGCCAGGGCCCAGCTCGGCGTCGAGATCTTCCAGCCGCCGCAGATCGATCTGAAGGACCACCTGGACGACGTGGCGGCCCTCTGCTGCGCCCTCGACCTGATCGTCGGCCCCGCCAACGCCACCAGCAACATCGCCGCGGCCTGCGGCGCCGCCACCTGGATGATCTCCACGCCCGGCGCATGGCCCAAGCTCGGGACCCGGCGCCTCCCCTGGTATCCCTCGATGCGCGTGTTCGAGCCGCCTGGCTTCAATCAGTGGGCTGCGGTGATGGCGGACGTCGCCCAGGCGCTG
>DATCFQ010000173.1:0-3126 GCA_036509495.1 Caulobacteraceae bacterium | reverse complement strand
AGCGCAGGAGGGCCAGCGACGCCGCCGGCTCGCTCGCGAGCCGGTCGGCGAGGGTGGCGAGGATCTGCTCGGCCGCCTCCTCTGGGGCTCCGCTGACCTCGGGGAGGGGGGCGGCGTCGATCACTCGCCGGTAGAGCTCCTGCTTGGAGCCGAAATAGTGCATGACCAGGCCCGCGTCCACGCCCGCGGCCGAGGCCACGGCGCGGATGGTGGCCCGCTCGTACCCGGCGGCGATGAAGACGCTGGCGGCGGCGTCGAGGATGCGCGTTTCAGTGCGGAGGCGCTGCTCCGCCCGCGAGCCGGGCTTCGGAGTGGTCATGATTCATTCTACGGGTGTTGACTGGGTCGGCTTATTCGTTCTACGCTTGTTCAATAAACACGTGTTCAATGAGTTCGCCTGAAGGGACCGCCGCATGCCATCCGCCACACCCGCCGATGTCCTGGCCCAGCGCCGCCGCCTGATCTTGAGCGGGGACGTTGACGGCTTCGCCGATCTGTTCGCGCCCGACGGGGTGATCGAGGCGCCTTTCACGGGGCCGCCGGGCACGACCATGCGCCTGGAGGGCCGGGAGGCGATTCGCGAGTACTCCCGGCATGTCATGGCGTCGCCGCTGCGACTGGATGACTTCGAGGTGACGGAGGTCTACCAGACCCAGGACCCGGAGCTGGTGATCGTGGAGATGCGGACGAAGGGAACGCTGACCGCGACTGGCCGGTCCTTCGTGGCGACGTCGATCCAGGTTCTCCGGATCCGGGACGGCCAGATTGTGCTCTTCCGTGACTTCGCCGACTCGCGTGGGCTGGAGGACGTGATCGAGGCTTAGAGCGCGGTGTACAAGGCCAAGGGCGTCCAGCTGGACCGCCGGTACCGTGACCTCGCCTTCCTTCCAACGGTTCGCTCGCGTGGCTGACGTTCGAGGTGCTCATCGCGGGATAGTTCGTCCAGACGCTTGGAGAGTCCGGCGATTCGCTGTTCGAGGGCCCTCACGGTCGCGGCCAGGACGCGGATTTCCTGCGGGTCCGCGCTTTGCGCGGAACTAGAGACAGCCATTTCCATCGGGTTGGCCTCGGCATTAGCCGGCTGGTCCACGGGCTCTTCCGGGCCGCCGATTGCCGTCTCGGCGTTTGCGGCCTCGGGGAAGACCCGGAGGTACAACAGCCAGTACCGTTCGCTCGGCCTGCGGGCGCCGCGCTCCCACGCATTGATCATGTGCTTCAGGCCGCGAAGGGTGGCTAGCGGCTCGTCGGCAGCCTCAATAAACTCGCGAGCCAGCCGCGAGATGTCCCATCTGCGCGACAGCCGCCATCGGCGCAGCTGCGCACCGTCAACCTGCATGATCAACGAGCCGAGCGCAAAGCTGAAGGCGACCACAGCCGCCACAGCGAGCGCTGGAGTCATACGAGCACACTGTGCTTTCTTCCCAGGTCATGTCAAGGGAACGCCGCGAATTCGGGTCCTCTGCTATGCAACACCTGTCCCTGTTGTCAATTTCGTCACACTAGCAACATCCTGTCCCAGGTGGGTCTGTGGGCTGTGCCGTCGATGACGTGGGCCGCTCCCACTCGCTCCCGGTCGCTCCTGGCTCCCCCCTGTTGCGTGTGCAGCGCCAGGGTTTGGACTTGTCACTACAGCAGCCGAGCTCAACTGTGGGCGTGTCCCATCCCATCAGCACCGAACGGCTGCCTGAGAGCAGAAAGTAGGCGAACACACAATGAGGCCCCAAGCAAAACCGCTGTACCTCACTACTTGCGAGGTGGCCGCGCAGCTGCGCGTTAGGCCCAGTACGGTGCGGTGGCTGATCCGCATGCGGCAACTAACGGCGCAACGCATCGCCGATGAATTCCTCATCGAGAGATCCGATCTGGCGGCGTTCATCGACGCTCACACCATCCGAGCCCATCCCGGATGGTAAAACGGCGGAATCAAGTGATGGTTAAGGATAAGGCCAGACGACGTTATCGAGGAAGTCCTCGACGGCGGTTATGACATCGCCCAAGATGTCGGCTAATTCTGCCAGTCTGCCGGGCCGAACATCAGCAGCGGTGCGGTCAGGTCTTGAAGATGTCGCCGGCGGTGTCGGCTGTGAGGGCGCTGTCGAACCACTCGTCTAGCTGAGCGATGTCGGTGCACGATGAGACCTGCTCGCGCTGCTCGGCGGTCGCGTCGATGGCGCGCGCGTCGATGATCTTGAGGACGTCCTCGGACTTGGCCTGGGCAGCGCCCTGCTCTATGCCCTGCTCTATGCCCTGCTCTATGCCTTGCCGGACGAAGCCTTCGATGAAGTCGCTTTTCCATTCCATGGTGGTCATCATCGTCTCCAGTCTCCGACGGGCTGCGTCGGACGCTAGGTTCAGCATAATCGTGGACAGTCGTTTCCGGTCGGCGACGCTGGTGGTGCTCTCGCGGACAGCGGTGAGGAAGGCGCGGGCTCCCTGGTCCTCGTCCAGGTTCATCGCTCCCATGAAGGCGGCGAAAATCGCGAGGTAGGGGCTGGCCCTGCAAGACCGCGATCTCGGCGGGCAGGTCTACATCGGACATGGCCTGCAGCAACTCGACGGCGAGGTCGGGATGCTGGCGGATTAGCTCGATGGGGGCTTCGTGGGTGACGGAGGGCATGAATTCACGCTACGACGTCCTACTGACATTTTCGGGCGTGAATTGCGAGAGAGATAGAATTCGAGAGAAATTGATTATTTTGGCAAGTGGTTGCGCTTTATGCTTTTTCAGTGGATGTCGCGGCGGGCGATGCGGATGGCGCCGATTGTCAGGGGCAGCGCGATCCAGAGGAGGGCCGAGGATGCTATCTGGGCGCCGTGGCCTGACCATTGGCCGGCCAGCATCCAGCCGAAGGTCTCGCCGGTGTTGACCCAGCTTCCGGCCTGCTCGACGGCCGGGATCAGGAGCAGGCTGGTGACGGCGGCGAGGGCGAAGTAGGTCACGATGGCGGCGGCGGTGTTGTGCACGGCGCTGCCGATCGCGCTGCCGATGGCGCCGGTGAGGATGACGAAGGCGGCGAAGCCCGCTAGTTCGGGCCAGCTCCAGGCGAGGGCTGGGTGCCGTCCGTCGGCCTGCGCCACGGCCAGGCCGGCCTGGGCGATTGCGAACGCCAGGCATCCGCCGATGAC
>DATCFQ010000172.1:0-2090 GCA_036509495.1 Caulobacteraceae bacterium | reverse complement strand
CCTGCCCGGTCGAGCCTGAGGTCGGCAAAAGACAGGCCGGGCTTTCACGGGGCGGCCCGGCCGGGTCCGGCGCGCCGGCCGGCGCCACGAGCTCCAGCTCGGCAAGGGTCATCACCACAAGGTCCAGACCTCGCCCCACCTCGCCGGCGAGGGCTTGCGACGCCGTGTCCGCAAGCAGGAGCGGCTCGGTGACGCGCGAAAGGATCTGGATCAGCGCCTCGGCGGCTCCGTGCCTGGCGCGCCGCGTCAAGGGCAGGATGACGCATCCGGCTTGCAGGCAGGCCCAGTACCCAGCGGCGAACTCCAGGGCGTCGCCGGTCATCAGGGCGACGATGCGGCCGGGCTCGACCTTGCGCGCTTGAAGTCCGGCTGCAATCGCCCGCGACCTCCGCCAAATCCGCCCATAGCCTGCGCCCAGCGGCTGGCCTGCTTCGTCGCAGGTCCAGAGTTCGCCGTCGGGCCAGAGCCTCAGGCGGGCGGCGACGGCCTGGACCAGGGTTTCAGGTGCGTCGGGAACCTCGGGCAGGGGGCGGCCGACGGCCACGGCGCGGATGTCATCGACTGTGGAAACCGCCAAGTGTCCGGTCAAGCCGGGGCCAGGACATGGCCGGCGGCTTCCTCCATCACGGTCCTGCCCAGCGGCGTGAGCATCGCTTCGGCGGTCACCACGGCATAGCCATCGCGGAAGCGGCTGCGAATGTAGGCCAGGCGTTCGCCCACATTGGCGCTCTCGGCAGGCGAGAGCCGCGGACCGGCGGTTCGCAGGACCTCGTAGAGCAGCGACATCCGGGCGGCGACATAGGTGGCGTGGAACACGCCGTCCATCGGTCGGGGGTCCTTGCGCAATGGTGATTGATAACGGGCGCCTGGCGGATTGGTCACCAATGGCTGATCGCGAGACACGGCGAACAACAGTTGGTGGGTCGCCTCGTGGACGAGACTGGAGAGGATGGCGATCCGATCGGGCTTGCCCATCACATTGATGAAGGCCGCCCCCCAAACCATGAAGCCGGATGCGCCCGCGAACCTCGGCGCTGCGCTTTCGACATTGGGCTCGGCGCCGATCACCCGCGTCAGCAGCCCGCGCAGCTCCTGCGACCAGGCGGGGCTCAAATCACCCAGCAGATCCAGGGCATCGTGGGCGCCGCGTTCGAAAGCGAGCCAGTTCTCCGTCGCCGGCGGCGCGAACATCGAGGTGTCGCCATAGGCCATGGACAGCAACCGGCCGAACCTTGCCGCATCCTCGCCCAAGGTCTCCCGCCCGAAAGGGACAAGCGTCAATTCGGCTTCGGAGCCGGCGAGGTCGGCGATTTCGCGCCAGAGCCTCCGGGCGGCGGGGTAGTCGGCCGCCTGCAGCGCAAACACCAGGTCGTAGTAGCGGGCGAAGACGCCGGGATTCACGCGATGGGCGCCGATGTGGGCCAGGGCGGGCGCCATATCCGCCGCGTCCGCCAGCATCGGACCGGCCATCTCGCCGATCCGATCGAGGCTGCGCGCCAGGTGCTCGCGCATGTCCTGGTCGAGCTGTGGCGCTCGTGAAGGTGAAGCGGGAACAAACATGAGATGACGTCCTGAGCCCGCGGCGCCGGGCGCAGCACTTGCCTCCGCAATGGTCTAGAAGGTCTCGCCGCCGATCTTGTTGCAGTTGGCGTCGATCAGTTCCGCCTGCTTGAGCGCATCGCCCGCGGCGTCGAACACCCGATCGGCCCCGAGTAGGCCCGTGAGGTCCAGCTCCAGCCCGGCCTCTTGGTGTTCGGATGAAGACTTTCGGTTATCCATGGGACGCGCCCCTCTCGTTGCAACTGAACTTGGTGTGATGGCCAGACCTACACGACTTCGCTCCCGATCTTGTTGCAGTTGGCGTCGATCAATTCAGCCTGCCTGGACGGGTCGGCCGCGGCGTCGAACACCCGATCTGCCCCCAGCAGTCCGGTGAGGTCCAACTTCAGCTCGCCGCTTTGGTGGTCGGGAGACGTCTTTCGATTCTTCACGGAACAGCCCTGTCGTTGAAGCCCAGCCAAACGATCGATTCCCTAGGACTGGGCTGACGACCACTAGGACCATTTGGTACCCCTCCGGCGACGTTCGTC
>DATCFQ010000171.1:0-4777 GCA_036509495.1 Caulobacteraceae bacterium | reverse complement strand
CGCCACGGCGCCCTGGGCGATGTCGGTGCGGCCCACCTCTTTCGCAGCCGCGACGGCCGCGGCGATGTCGGCCTGATCCTCGGGGCCCGGCGTGAGCGCGCCATACGCCCCCGCATCGAGTCTGAGGCCCGGCGCGGCGTCGCCGACCCCTTCGACGACCAGGCCCTCGCGCTCGAACACCGCCAGTACGGCACGGAGCAGGGCGTCGTCTCCACCCTGGCCCGCCGCCGCGATGACGGCCGGCAGGTGCTTCAGGGCGACCAGATCGGGCTTCAGGGCGGAAAAGTCGTCGGGCCGACGGACGATTCCGGCGAAGCACACGCTCTCGCATCCCGCGCGCCTCAGCGCCCTCAGGGACTTGCCGAGCTCGGCCATGCCCGCCTCTTCACCCGCAAAGGCCGCCAGGGCGGGGTCGGCCATGCCCTTCAGGCGGATGATGAAGACGTCGCGGCCGCGGCTCCGGCAATCGGCGGCGATGGCGCCTGGCAGGCCGCCGCCTCCGGCGATCAGGCCGAGACGGCCCACGGGCTCAGCCCTTGGGCATGCAGATGGGACGGTTCGCATCTGCGCGGATGAAGGCGACCACCTCGGACACCTCGGGCGAACGGGCGAAGACGCGCGCCACGTCCTCGATGCGCTCCTGAAAGGCGCCTTCCTCGGCGAACAGCATCCGATAGGCGGCGCGCAGGTCGTTGATGGTGTCGCGCGAGAAGCCCCGGCGCTTGAGGCCCACCAGGTTCATGCCCTCGAGATGCGCGTCGTTGCCGACCAGAGCGAAGGGGATCACGTCCTTGGTCACCGGCGCCAGGCCGCCGATGAAGGCGTGCCGTCCGATCCTGGACCATTGATGCACGGCTGAAAGCCCGCCCATGAACACGTAGTCGCCGACCTGAACGTGGCCGCCGAGGGTGGCGTTGTTGGCGAAAACCACGTGGTCTCCGACGATGCAGTCGTGGGCGACGTGCGAGCCGACCATGAAGAGGCCGTCCGAACCCACGGTGGTCACCCCGCGCCCGAGCGCCGTGCCGGAGTGCATGGTCACGTGCTCGCGGATGATGTTGCGGTCGCCGATGGTCAGCCGGGTCGCCTCGCCCTTGTGGGCCAGATGCTGGGGCGCGCCGCCGAGGACTGCGAAGGGATGCACCACGCAGTGCTCGCCGATCTCGGTCAGCCCCTCGACCACCACATGGGAGATCAGCCGCACCGAGCGGCCGATGGCGGCGCCGGCGCCCAGGATGCAATAGGGCCCGATCTCGACCCCTGCCCCGATCTTGGCGCCCTCGTGGACGATGGCGGTCGGGTGGACCTCCGGCATCAGCCGTTGCCGACGACGATGGCGGCGAACTCGACCTCGGCAGCGACCTTGTCGCC
This sequence comes from Caulobacteraceae bacterium, assembly GCA_036509495.1. Lineage (GTDB taxonomy): Bacteria > Pseudomonadota > Alphaproteobacteria > Caulobacterales > Caulobacteraceae > JANWHQ01. The sequence goes on along the minus strand of DATCFQ010000171.1, from coordinate 3,406 downwards.
GACCAGGGCCCGGCCCTTGAACTTGAAGACGTCGGCGCGCGCCCGCACCACCTCGACCGGCAGGCGCAGCACATCGCCCGGCCGCACCGGGTGGCGGAAACGGCAATTGTCCAGCGACATGAAGAAGATGGTCTTGCCGGTCACGTCGGCGTTCAGCGACTTGGACATCAGCACCGCGCCCGACTGGGCGATGGCTTCGATGATCAGCACGCCGGGCATCACCGGGTTGCCCGGGAAATGGCCCTGGAAGAACGGCTCGTTGATGGTCACGCACTTGATGCCCACGATCGACTGGTGAGGACGATAGTCCTCGGCCCGATCGACCAGCAGGAACGGATAGCGGTGGGGAATGCGGCGCGCGACCTCGGCGTAGTCGATGTCCTCGCCTGGCTCCTCGGCTTTTCGGGTCATGTCTCCTCGGCCTTTCCCCGTCCTGCGGCCATCTTGGCGACCCAGGCCGATTCGCGCATGAACTGCCGCACCGGCTTGGCCGGCGCGCCCGCCCAGCGCTCGCCGGCGGGCACGTTGTGCATCACTCCTGCGGTTCCGGCGATCATGGCGCCCGAGCCGACCGTCAGGTGGTCGGCGATCGCGGCTGCGCCGCCGAACATCGCGCCATCGCCCACCACCACGCTGCCCGCCACTCCGACCTGGGCAGCCAGGATGCAGTTGCGTCCCAGTTGAACGTTGTGGGCGATCTGGACCAGATTGTCGATTTTGCTGTTCTCGCCGATGACCGTGTCGTCCCAGGCGCCCCTGTCGATGCAGGCTCCCGCGCCGACGCTCACGCCGTCCTGGATGACGACCCGGCCGAGTTGGGGGATATCCAGCGCCCCCGACCTGTCGGCTGCGACTCCGAACCCCGCCTCCCCGATCACCGCGCCGGCCATGATCCTCACCCGGTCGCCGATCAGGGCGAAGCCGATCGTGACGTTGGCGCCAACGACACAGTCGCGCCCGATGGCGACGCCGGGCCCGATGACCGCGTTGGCGCCGATCTCGCTGCCGCGCCCGATCTGGACGCCGGGACCGACGACCGCCCCATGGTGGAGCACCACGTCCGCCTCGATCATGGCGGCGGGGTGTATCCGCGGCGCGCCGGCGTCGAGCCGACGGGCGCGATGAAGCCGCGCCGAGGCGCGGGCGTAGGCGGCCTGCGGCCGGTCGGCGATCAGAGCCAGGCAGCCGTCAGGGAGTCCGGAGGCGTGATCGGCCCGGATGAAGCAGGCTCCGGCGCGGGTCTGGGCGAGATCCGCCAGATAGCGCCGGTCGGCGAAGAAGCTGGCCGCCCGTGGATCGGCCCTGCCCAGCGGCGCGACCAGAGCGATGGGCTTGTCCGGCCTCCCGCCGTCGCCAAGACGGGCGCCCGCGATCACGGCGAGTTCGCCGGCCGCGACGGGGCCCAGGTCCTCGTAGAAACGCGGATCAGGCATGGATTCGAACGGCCGTCATCCAGGCCTCCTATCGGAGACCGGCGCAGGGCGCTCGATGCCGAGGCGGAGGCCGGCGATCACCGGCCTCCGCTCCGGATCGGCGTCAGCGCTGGCCGGCGGCCGCCGGGGCGGCGCCCGCGTCAAGGTGTTCGCGCTCGAAGGGGAACTGGGTGATCTTGCCATCGAGCTGGCGCACCACGTCGGGCGTCAGGTCCATGGCCGGGTTGAAGGCCAGCGTCGACTGGCCGTCGACCACCACGCCGCAGTTGTGGCTGTGCATGACCGTGAGCACGATCGGATTGTATTCGCTGACGATGCGCGACAGCGCCTTCTGCTGGGTGGCTTGGAGTTCGCGGTTGCGAAGGTCGCCCTTCTGCCGCGCCGCCTGGATGCGGTCGCTCAGGGCCCGCTCGCGCTGCTGCTGCACTTCGCTGCTCAGCGAGGCGCGCTGGGTCCCATAGGCCTTGATGTCGGCCTGAAGCGGCGTGTCCTCGGCCTGCAGCTCGGCCTGGACCTGCGCCTGGATCTGCTGGAGCCGCGAGACCACATACTTGCCGACGGCCGACTGGGCGATGGCGCCCTGGTTGGAGAAGATACACATGTTGGCCACCGGGGGCCCCATCGGCACGGCAGGAGCCGCCGCCGCGCTCGGCGCGGTCGCCGACGCACGGCCGGGCTGGGCCATGGCTACGCCCGAAGCCGCCACCAGCGCCGCGGTCGTCGCGGCTGAAATAATCAGATGAATCTTATGCATGAGTAACAACCTCGTTGTCTGCGGGAATGGCGGTGTCCGCCTTTATTGGAAGCTGGTCGCCGTTGAGAAGTAGAAGGTTTCCGGGACGTCGTACGGGGCCTTCTTCAGCACCTTGCTGAAGTCGAATTTCAGCGGACCCATCGGCGACTTCCAGAACACGCTGATGCCGACCGAGGCGCGGAACGCCATGTTATCCATGATGAACGGATTGATCGTGCCGTTCGGATTGCGCTTGGAAGGCGCGTCCAACACGCCGGCGGTGCCGAAGTCGGTGAACAGCGCCGTCTTGATCCCGTATTGGGCGGGAATCAGGTTCGGGAACTGCAGCTCGACCGTGCCGATGGCGTAGGCCTTGGCCCCGAGGGCGTCGCCGAAGCAGGTGCCGTTCGGATTGGTCGGAACCGAGGTCGAGGTCCCGCTGGCGCAGCCCTGCGACTGCAGGGTCGTATCGCGCGGACCGATGCCGGCGATCTGGAAGCCGCGGAAGCTGTCGCCACCCTGGAAGAAGCGGTCGTTGATCCGCACCGCGTCCCCGCCCCAGCCGGTGATGTAGCCGGCGACGCCCTTGACGCTCAGGATGATGCTCGGGGTGAAGCCATAGAACCAGGCCGCATCCGCCAAGGTCTTGATATACCTGACGCCGCCGATGCCGGCGAAGTCCTGGTTGAAGTCGGTGTAGAAGCCGCGCGTCGGAATGATCGGATCGTTCCGCCGGTCGATCCGGATGGTGTAGCCCACCGACGAGGTGAAGGTCCGGCCCACTTCGTCGCACAAGGTCTGCGAGTAGCCCGACGAGCAAGTCCCGGTGGCCGGGTCGAGCACATAGGTGGGCAGCGAGACGCTATCGGTGTGGATCGAATAGCGCAGCTGCAGCGAGGTGTAGAGATTGACCGGGAAGGCGGTCCTGAAGGTCACACCGGTCGAGGAGCTGGTGAACGCCGCCGTCGTCGCGTAGTTGTAGTTGTAGGTATAGATGTCGAAGCCGGCCGCCATGTTGCGGCCCATGAAGCGCGGCTCGGTGAACGACAGGCTGACCCGTTTCTGCAGGTATCCCATGGACACTTCGAAATCGACGCGCTGGCCGCGACCGCGGAAGTTCGACTCGGAGATGCCGACGTCGCCCACCAGCTTCTCGAGCGAGCTGTAGCCCACCGAGAAGGAGAGCTGGCCGGTCGGCTGTTCGGTGACCTTGACGCGCAGGATGGTCTTGTCGGGCGCC
>DATCFQ010000170.1:0-11982 GCA_036509495.1 Caulobacteraceae bacterium | reverse complement strand
GGCCGGCTCGCCGATCCGGCTGGTGGAGACCACCATCGAGGTCAACGAGGCGCGCAAGCGCGCCATGGCCGACAAGATCGGGCGGGCCGCCGGCGACCTGAACGGCAGGACCGTCGCCATCCTCGGGCTTACCTTCAAGCCCAATACCGACGACATGCGCGACGCCCCCTCGCTGGAGGTGGCCCCGCGCCTCATCGCCATGGGCGCCACAGTGCAGGCCTTCGACCCGGAGGGCATGGAGGAGGCCCGGCCGCTGCTGGCGGGCGTACAATTCCGCGCCGGCCCCTATGAGGCCGTCGAAGGCGCCGACGTGCTGGTGATCATGACCGAATGGGACCAGTTCCGCGCGCTCGATCTGGACCGGGTCAAGGCGCTCATGCGCCGGCCCGTGGTGGTCGACCTGCGCAACATCTACCGCCCCGAGGAGATGCGGGCTCGCGGCTTCCAGTACGCCAGCGTCGGGCGCGGCTAGGCGCCAGCGTCGCAGGAACGGGCCGGCCCCAAAGGCGTTGCTCCCGCAGGGCTGCACACGCCCCTAGGGAGAGACGATCATGCTCAGATGGGCGTTGATTTTCCTGGTGATCGCTCTGATCGCCGCGGCGCTGGGTTTCACCGGCGTCTATGTCGCGGCGGCGGCCATCGCCAAGCTGCTGTTCTACGTATTCCTCGTGCTGTTCGTGGTTTCGCTGGTCATGCACATGGCCAGGGGCCGCGGCCCCACGATCTAGGCCGCAGAGCTTCCCCTCTCTCGCCTGGGAGAGGGGAAGCGCCGGCTTCACGCCCGAACAGCCCGCGCCGCGAAGCAGCCGCGCGCGGCATAGTGCAGGTGGATCTCCGCCACCTCGTCTTCGAGAAACCAGGCCGTGAGCAGCGTCGCCGCCTCCGCGCCCGCCACGACCCGACCCTTCACCATCATCGCCCGGGCGTCATAGGCCCTGGCCGAAAGCGTGCGGCGGACGAGCGCCGGCGGAACCACGTCCACGCCGTCGAAGGGGTCGCCGGCTTGCTCGCGCACGAAGATCGGCCCCGACGCGCGGAATGGCGAGGCCGCGGGCTGGTGCTCATAGGCCATCAGCAGCAGCCGCTCCCCCGGCTCGGCGTCCTCGAGGCTGATGCGGCAGGGGGCCGAATGCGGCTCGTCGGCGACGAACCTATGGACGCCCCGGGCCAGCAGCGCCTCGTCGTCCAGGTCGAACAGCGGTGCGAAAGGTCCGGAATTGCGGTGACAGTCCATTTTATTGCCGCCCATACGCGCGCGCCGCCTAAACTTCGCCGATGGGTTACGTGACACTGTTCGAAACTCCATCCAAACCGAGCCGTCGCCGTCGATAGGGCTCAAGCCCGGCCTCGGCAGACTCGGTTCGCGCACGTGGTCATCCCAGACCTGCCCTTTACGTCACTCAGTGCGGCAACCGGCGCGAGCGGGTGTTCTTCGGCGATGATGACTACCGGGCCTATCTCGATCTGATCGGCCCGGTCGCGCGCCGGAGCGGGACCGAAGTCTGGTCCAGCCCCTCGCGGGACGCGGCGCCGCAATTGGCCGTCCGCATTAGCTTCTCCCGCATTAAGGTCGGAACGGGGCCATGCTGCTCCGGAGCCGGGCGGGTGATCTGTCCGGGTGATGGAGATGGAAGACATGGATGCGGGGATGCGGGGATGCGGGGATGCGGGGATGCGTTCGACCGCCTCCAGCCACCGCAAATACGGTGATTTAACGGTGCGCGGGACCGCCTGAATGTCCCGCCTCTAGCCCGCCCCGGCCACCCGGTCCTTGCGGTCCGCGGGCGCGCTTCGCCGATCGAAGCCCCAGCTGCGCTGCGGTTCGAAATGGGTCTTGATCCAGCCGTGGGCGGTGACCCGGATGGCGTCCTCGTCGGCCTCGATGACGTTGAAGCCCGCCGGACAGCCGCGCTCGCGCAGCGACAGGGTCGAGGCGCCGATCGCGTAGGTGCGCTCGTCGGCGAAAGGCAGGGGGTGGGCGAAGGGCATGTGTACATGCCCGGTCAGGATCAGGTCCGCGCCGCCCTCGGCGAGGATCCTGGAGGCTCGGATGCCGCCCCAGACCCTCCCGGTCATCGGCCCGCCGGTGACCTCCATCAGTGGATGGTGACAGAGCCCGACCTTCAGCCCCGCGCCGGCGGCGAGCCGCTGGCAAACCTCGATCGCGTCATGCCTGCGCGCCTGGCCCTTGGACCAGTTCAGCCGCGGCTGGACGCCGCGGGCGGTGTTGAAGGCGACGGCGGTCAGGCCCGGGGCGGAGAGGGTCTCGAAGGCGGCCGGCCCGATGTGGCGGCCATAGTCGCGGAAGGCCCAGCCGAGGCGCCCGACGAGGTTCCAATAGGGCGTGTCATGGTTGCCCGGCGTGCTGACGTGCGGACAGGGCAGGGCCGCCAGCCACGCCTGCGCGACGGAGAATTCGCCTGGGTGGCCGGCCTGGGTGATGTCGCCGGTGACCGCCAGGAGGTCGGGCGGATCGGCGGCGAGGAGATCTGCGACGGCTCGCACCGCTGCCGCGTTCTCGCAGCCGAAATGGATGTCGGAAACATGGACGATCCGGATGGTCATTCCCGCGGTTCGGCGGCCGCGGCCGGGCGATGCGCCGGCGCCAGGGCGCGGAAGGCGACCGGCACGAACCGGATGTCGGCGTGTTTGTGCAACCGGGTCGGCTCGCCATCGAGAATCGCATGCAGATGCGATCCTGCGGTCCAGGCGCGTCCCTTGGTGCAGCGCATCACCTCGACGGTCCGATCGTGGCGCCAGTCGCCGGCCAGTTGGCTCAGCATGGTGCGGGCGCCCAGGCGCAGCACGTCGGTGACGTCCTGGGGATCCAGGGCGGCCGCCTCCAGGGCGCACTCGTCACCATCCATCGCCTTGGACACCAGAGGGCACATCAGGGTGAGGGCGAGGGTCTTCATGGCCGCACCCTTGTCCAGCGAAAACCGCATCCGGTGCGAGAAGGCCCGCCGAAAGGCGAAACGACCCTTGCGCCAGGCCAATTGCAGCTTGCCCTTGCGTGCGGCCTCGCGCGCCTCGGCCCAGAGCGCCGGTTCGCCGAGGATGGCGGCCACGTAGAAGCGACGTCCGTCCACCTCGCCGCCCGAGACAGAGGTCTCGACCCCGCTCTTGAACAGATCGACGAGCGCGGTCTTCCAGTCGGCCGGACCATAGAGGGCGTGGGGCAGCATGTTCATGGTCCCGCCGGCCAAGGGGGCCAGCAGCGGCCCCTTGGCTCCGCAGAGGGTCGCGGCCGCACCCGCGGTGCCGTCGCCGGCCACGGTGACCAACAGGTCCGGACCGCTGTCGACCGCCTCGCGAAGCTGGGTCCACAGGTCTTCCGGCCCGGGGGCACGGATCCGATAGGTGAGACCGAAGTCGATGGCCGCCTTCTCGAGATAGGCTACGGCGTCGGGACCCGCGTGGCCGGCGCGCGGATTGACCACGAATTCGACGCGGCTCGGCCGCGGCGACGCCGGAGCGCGGGGACTGGCTTCGGCGAGACCGTCGGCGGGACTCATGCTCAGCGCTGCTGGTCGTTCTGACCCGGGGTCTCGGCCGCACCGGCGCTGGCGACCTGGGTGCGGCCGGCGGCCGAGGCCAGTTTCTGGTCGACCACCTGGCCAGCCCGCGAGAACGAGCCCTCGTAGGCGCCCAGAGAGACGGCTCCGATGCCGGCGATGGCGGCGACGGCGATGATCAGGCCGAGGATGGGATGGCTGCGATGGCGCTTGCGCTCATCGTGGCGGCCGAGTTCGTAGGCCTTCTTCATATCGATCTTTGACGGGCCGGCCGCGGCGGGCTCGGCTCGGCGTCCAAACAGGCGCATCGCCGGTCTCCTTCTTCAGGTCCGCTGGGACGAAGATGCGGACTTCGAGATGTTAACGACGCGCCGTCGCGGCAGTTCCGGCTCAGCTTGGGCGGACCTGTGAATCGCCCGCCGGGCTGCAGCCACGAAGGAAACGGGCGGGCCAGAAGGCCCGCCCGCAAGTCTGCATCATCGAGATTGAGGTGCGGAGGCGGCTGGCCGGCATTGCCGGCCTCAAGTCGGGGGGGGCGTCGCCGCCTCCGCAGTCATCAAAACCAACGATCGGGAGTAAGGTTCCAGGGGCCGGAAAAAAGAATCACCCGCCCCGCGGCCACGCTTGGGGGTGGAACAGCCAAGCCGGCCGAGCGTTCCTGTGTCGACAACTGGGGAGACGAACCGATGGCCTCCTACGTTCAACTCGGCCGTGGCTGGCGCCCGAACTACCAGAGCCCGGTGCTGAGGCGCCGGCGCGCCGGCGGACACGGGGTGGCCATCACCCTGGTGCTGGCGGCGGCGGTGTTCCTCGCAGGGCTGCTGCTCGGCCGGACCGAGTCCTCGCCAACACGGCCGGCGACCCCGCAGCCGATGCAATTCTACCCGGGCTAAGGCAGCCGAGGAGCTGGTCGATGAGCCAACGCGGCCCCGAACTCGAGGAAACCCCCGCCCGCCAAGGTCAGACCGGAACCGGTCTGAGGTGGGTGTTGCGGATATCGCTGGCGCTGATCGTCCTGGTGTTCGCGGTGCTGTGGCTGACCTTCGCCCGCCACGGCGCCCACGAACAGGCGGTGACGCCCAGCCAGGTGGGAACCACGGTTCCCAACAGCGTGAAGCAGGCCTCGGTCACCGCCCCGCCGGGCTCCGTTTCCGCTCAGACGACCGGCCGCAAGGAGCAGAGCACCGGCGGCTGATCGCCTGCGCCGCCTACACCCCGAATAGAGAGAGAGTCCGGGAGCGGTCGCTCCCGGGCTCTCTTGTTTCGGGTTCTCCGATCGGGTTGTCAGACGACCGACTGTCCGCGGAAGGCGCGGATGATGAAGCTGACCACGAGCAGCACCAGAAAGACGATGAACAGGACCTTGGCGATGGACGCGGCCAGGCTCGCCAGGACGAAGAAGCCCAGCAGCCCGGCGACGACCGCCAGGATGAAAAAAGTGATCGACCAGCCCAGCATGGCGCTGTTTCCTCCGCTCCAGGGTGACGCAGACGGAAACGCGGCCGCGAAGGGCCGCGTTCCGGCAGAGCCTGAAGATCGCTTGGCGCCGGGCGTTCTAGGCGGCGCGGCGGCCGCGGTTCGGATGGAAAAACAGCGCCTGGCCGATGGCGGCCTTCACCGTCTCCGGCTGGAACGGCTTGGTGATCAGGAAGGTCGGCTCGGGCCGCTCCCCGGTCAGCAGCCGCTCGGGGAAGGCGGTGATGAAGATCACCGGCACGTCGAAGCGGCCGAGGATGTCCTTCACCGCATCGATGCCCGAGGAGCCGTCCGCCAGCTGGATGTCGGCCAGCACCAGGCCGGGACGTTTGCGGGCGACCGCGTCGGCGGCTTCCTTGCGAGTGGCGGCGATGTCGACCACGTCGTGGCCGAGTTCACGAACCAGGGCCTCGATGTCGGCGGCGATCACCGGTTCGTCTTCGATGATCAGCACGTCGGTGGCCAGTTCGGCGTCGATCTCGGCCTGGGCCTCGGAGATCAGCTGTTCGACCTCGTCGAAGCTGGTGTCGAGGATCTGCGCCGCTTCGCTGGGCGTGAAGCCTTCCAGCGCGGTCAGCAGGAACGCCTGGCGCGATCTGGGGGCGATGCGCAGCAGCCGGTGGGCCGCATCATCGGGCCTGCCGGGCGAGTCGTCGTCGTTGGTTTCCAGCTGGGCGCCCGTGGCGCACCAGATGGTGTGGAACACGTGATAAAGCGCGACGCGGGGCGACAGGCGGCTGTCGAGGGACTTCTCGCCTGCTGCGAGCGCTTCGAGCGCCACGCGGACGTAGTTGTCGCCGGTGCGCTGGTCGCCGGTGAGGGCGCGGGCGTAACGGCGGATGTACGGCAGATGCGGCGCCAACCGCTCGAGCAGGCTCATTTCCCCTCCGATATTGAAAAAATCGCCGCCTGTTTAACGTCTCGGCTAAGGCGGAGGTTCCGGTTGGTCGCGAAAAACCGTCAAAAACTTGCGGATCGGCGGGAACCCGCGTGTATTAGCGGTGTTGTAGCAGCCTAGGCGCAGCGTTGCTACTTTGGGGGGCGCACGCCAGTTCAGCGTGACCATCAGGAAGATGATCGAACAATCGTCACGACGTCGTCCAGACGCAGCCCTCGATGAAGCGCGCCTGCGTCAGCAGGCCATTGGCATCAAATTGCGCCAGATGTTCGATGAAGTGGTCAACGAGCCGGTCCCCGATCATCTCCTCGAAATCCTCCGCCGGGCCGACAAACCCAAGTCGGACCAGGGCTGATGGCGGTCGGCGATCCGGACGCTCGCCACGGCAAGGATGACGAAGACGCCTTCCGGCGCGAGCTGACCGGGCTCATTCCCCATCTTCGGGCCTTTGCACGCACCCTGGCCGGCGACCCGGCTTCGGCCGACGACCTGGCCCAGGACGCCATGATGAAGGCGTGGGACGCCCGGGCCAGCTTCCAGATGGGCACCAACATGAAGGCCTGGACCTTCATGATCCTGCGCAACCAGTTCTATTCCGAGAAGCGCCGGGCCTGGCGCCAGACCCAGCTCGACCAGGAGGCCGCCGAGCGCACCCTCGTCGCGGTCGACGATCCCGAGGCGCCGGTGGCGCTGGACGAGCTGAGGCTCGGCCTCGCCAAATTGCCGTCCGAGCAGCGGGAGGCCCTGGTGCTCGTCGGCGCCGGCGGCTTCGCCTACGAGGAAGCGGCCGAAATCTGCGGCTGCGCCGTGGGCACGGTGAAGAGCCGCGTCAGTCGCGCCCGACGGGCCCTGCAGGCGATCCTGGAGGACGGCTCCTATGACCGCGACGGTGGCTCGGCGTCTGAAGCCATGAGCTCCATCCTCGCCGATGCGGAGCGGCTCAGTCAGAGCCGATAGGTCGCATGAGATTCTGGACGCCGGGACCGCTGAGCATCCGGGTTCGCTTGGGTGTGGCGATCGCCATCGCCCTCGTCCCGGTCCTGCTGCTCGGGGTGGCGCAATCGACCATCGACTTCCACAAGGAAGGCCAGGAGCGGCGGGCCAGCCTCATGGCGGCGGCCGACCGCAGCGTCGCGGCGGCGCGCGCGCGCCTGGACGGCGCCATCGTGGTGCTGGAGACCGTGACCCCCGAGACCGTGGGCATGGCGTGCGCTCCGCGGCTGCGCGAGCTGATGGTCCGCACGCCCGGCATGCTGAACATGGTCCGGCTCGACCGTTTCGGCCGCGTCGCCTGCGCCGCCGACAGCGTCGGGTCTGATCCCCAGGGCGCACGGGCCTCCTGGTTCACGCGCCTGGAGGCCGGCGAACGCTCGGTGATGGAGGCCGCGCCGGCCAACGGCTATGTCAGCCAACCGGCGCTGCTCGTCGCCGCCCGCGCGACGGGACCGAACGGCGAGTTCGAGGGGGCTCTGGCGGCTTTCATCGCCCTGTCGAGCCTGCGGCCCGAGATGGACCAGACCACACCGCTCGACACCCAGGTCGCCCTGATCGACAGCGCGGGTCATTTTCTCAGCCGCACCAACGGCGAGGCCTTCACCGCCCTGCCCCCGAACTGGGCGCCCCAGGCGCTCGCCAAGGGGGCCTATCTCTACTACGGCCAGGACACCCAGGGCGAGGCGCGGGTCTTCACCATCACGCCCTTGCTGGGCCACGACCTGTTCGCGGTGCTGTCGGCGCCGTCGCCGGGCCCGTTCTCCTGGGCGCGGCTGAACCTGCTTTCCAGCGTGCTGTTCCCCCTGGCGGCCTTCCTGGCCACGCTCTGCGCGGTGTGGATCGCCGCCGACCGGGTGATCGTGCGCTGGCTGCACTACGTCGAGCGGGTGGCGGCCATCTACGCCAAGGGCCGCTTCACCGTGCGGCTGCTGCAGGCCGAGAAAGCCCCGCCCGAGATCCGCGAACTGGCCGAGACGCTGGACGCCATGGCCGAAATGATCGTCGCCCGCGACGCCTCGCTGCACGAGTCCCTGGCCCAGAAGGATGCGCTGCTGCGCGAGATCCACCACCGGGTGAAGAACAATCTGCAGGTGATCACTTCGCTGCTCAGCCTGCAGCAGAGGGCGCTGACCGACCCCTCTGCGCGCGAAGCCATATCCGACACCCGCCAGCGGATCACCGCCATGGCGCTGATCTACCGGGCGCTCTACCAGGGCCCCGATCTCAGGCGCGTGGAACTCAAGGCGTTCCTGGAGGAGCTGATCGCCCAGCTGATCGTCTCCGACCAGGATTCCAACGGCTCGATCCGCACCGAGCTGCAGGCCGACGACCTGGTCATCCATCCCGACAAGCTGGCGCCTCTGTCGCTGTTCGCGGTGGAGGCGATCTCCAACGCCCAGAAACACGCCTTCTCGGGCCGCGGCGGCACTTTGCGGGTGAAGTTCCGCATCAATGGCGAGGATGCCGAACTCGAGATCGCCGACGACGGCGGGGGCGGGGATTCGCCGCCCCAGGCCTCGGGCGTGGGGCGCACCCTGATGACCGCCTTCGCCCGCCAGCTGCACGGCCGCACCGAGATCGTCGGCAACGAATGGGGCGGCTGCACCGCCCGCCTGACCTTCCCGACCCCCGACATCGACGCCGGTCAGTCCGGTCCCGCCAAACCGAAGCGGAACCGCGCCGCGGCCTGAGCGTTACCGTCACGCTGAATCTCAATCTTACGGTCCGACCAAAAGGAGCCGCCTATGCGTCAACTGGTTCTTCTCATGATCACCGCCGCGGCCCTCAGCTTGGCTGGGTGCAATACCGTCAAGGGCGCGGGCCAAGACGTCTCTTCGGCCGGCCACGCCGTGTCCGACACCGCCGAAGACGCCAAGCACTAGAGCCTCGCTCTAGCCTGACGTTTCCATTCTGGACTGTGAGAGCCCCGCCTTCACCGGCGGGGCTTTTTCATGCCGCGACGCGGGCCTGGCCCAGCCGGTGCAGGCCGCCCTCGAGCGCTGTCAGCCCGCCGGGCATCTCGATGGACGGCTCGTCAGCCCCCATGATCAGATAACCGCCCGGGGCCAGGGCCTGGACCAGCTGGCCCAGCGCCCGCTCGCGCGCCTCCGACGTCATATTGGCCAGCACATTGCGGCACAGGATCACGTCGAAGTCGGCGAAGCCGCGAAGCTCGGTGTTCAGGTTCACCCGGCGCCAGCGGACCATCGCCCTCAGCCTCGGCGACAGGCCCCAGTGTTCGTCGCGTCTCTCGAAGTGCCGCGCCAGATGCCGGATCGGCAGGCCGCGCTGGATCTCGAACTGGGTGTAGAGGCCGGACTGGGCCTTCTCCAGCGCCCGTTCGGAGAGGTCCGAGCCCATGAGGTCGACCCCGCAAGCCAGCACGCCCGCGCCGGCGTCCTCGACGGTGATGGCGACCGAATAGGCCTCCTGACCCGAAGCGCAGCCGGCGCTCCAGATGCGGATCGGCGCGCCGGTCGGCCGGCGCACGGCGAGTTGCGGCAGGATCTCCTCGCGCAGCCGCTCGAACATCTCCGGACCGCGGAAGAAACAGGTCTCGCCCTGGGCCATGGCCTCGACCACCGACCAGAGCAGCTTCTCCTCCTTGCGCTGGCGGGCCGAGATCAGCATCTCGCGGATCGAGGCGAAGCCCTCGCGCCGCGCGACCGGCGCCAGCCGGCTCTCGATCAGATAGACCTTGTCGCCATCGACCTTCAGCCCCGCGGCGGCGCGGCAGATCTCGACGACGAAATCGACCTCGTCGGGTTTCACAGCAGCCTCGCCTGGGTGAACTTCGATTGCATGATGTCGCTGTCGAAGGGCTTCATGATGTATTCCGCCGCGCCGCAGTTCAGCGCCTCGCGGATGTGATCCAGGTCGTTTTCCACCGTGCAGAACACCACGGTGGGGGCCTCGCCGCCGCGCTCGCGGCGCAGCTGGCGCAGGAAGTCGATGCCGTTCATCGCCGGCATGTTCCAGTCGAGCAGGATGGCGTCGGGCATGCTCGCCCGGCACCAGGCCAAAGCCTCGAGTCCGTCGCCAGCCTCGGCCACCTCGAAGCCCATGTCCTCGATGATGCGCCGGGCCACCTTGCGGATCACTCGACTGTCGTCGACGACCAGGCAGGTTCTCACCAACAACCCTCTAGCTGCGTTTCAGCAGCATCGGCCGCGTTGGTTAAGGAGCGGTATGAGGAAGCCCTCTTAGGGCGACTTATTCGCGGGGCAGGGTGACGCGGACGCGCACGGCGTCCTCGGCCACTTCATAGGTCAGGGTTCCGGCCGCCTGATCGACCACCGAGCGCAGGAAATAGGTCTGCACCCACTGGCCGCCCAGGCCCTCGGCGAAAGAGCGGCCCTCCAGGCCATCGATCGCCTCAGGCCGCAGGCGCGCGCGGGCGCCTTCGGCGTCGAGCGCCAGATGCACTTCGTCGCCCGCGTCACGGGCCGACAGCCGCGCCGTGCCGCCGACCGGCAGGGCCGTGGCCCCCAGCTGGACGAGATTCAACAGGGCGCGCGCGGCCGGCTTGCTGAGGCCCGCGGGCTCGATGGCCCAGTCGAGCTGGGAGCGGGCGTGCTCGAAGAACTCGCGGCTCAGCCGCTCCAGCTCGCGCACGTCGAACAGCTCCGACGCGGTCGAACCGCCGAAGGCGATGCGCGCGAACGACAGCAGCGCCGCCAGCTTGCGGGCGCTGGTCGCGATCAGGCTCATGGCCTCCTCGCGCATGTCCTGCTGCTCGGGGTCGTCGATCAGGTCGAGCCCGGAGACGATGGCGCTCACCGGGCTGATGAAATCATGGCAGAGCCGGGCGGCGAGCCTGGCCGCGAGATCCACGGGCAGGACCGCGTCGGGATCGTGCGGCTGCATTGACATCGGTGCGTTTTGCATCTTGCCGAATCTGTCGTGATTTGCCGCTTTGGCAAACCGCGCCTTGCATGTCAGAGACGACGCCAGAAGTGCGCCGAGAGCCTTAACAAGTGGTCGACAGCTTTTTCGAGCCCGGGGCTCTGGTGCGCCATCCGGGTGAGCCGGACTGGGGCCTGGGCCAGGTCCAGTCGGTGGTCGGCCACAGGGTGACGGTCAATTTCGAAGAGGCCGGCAAAAAGACCATCGATGCGGACAAGATCGCGCTGGTCTATGTCGGCCCCGATCCGCGCGAGCGAAATGAGGGATTCTGAGCATGAGCGCGGACGCTGACCTCGGCCGGGTGCTGGCCGATATCGTCGAGGCCGCCGGCCGGGCGATTCTGCCCCTGTGGCGCTCGGGCCTGCAGGTCGACCGCAAGGCCGACTCCAGCCCGGTGACCGAGGCCGACCGCCGGGGCGAGGCGCTGATCCTCGCAGAGCTGGCCAGGCGCTTCCCCGATGTTCCGGTGGTTTCGGAGGAAGACGCCTCGGAGGTCGGGACCCCCGATCAGATCGGCCCGCGCTTCTTCCTGGTCGATCCGCTGGATGGCACCAAGGCCTTCGTCCGCGGGGACGAGCATTGGACAGTCAACATCGGCCTGATCCAGGACGGCCGCCCGGTGGCGGGCGCGGTCTCGGCGCCGGCCTGGAACCGCACCTGGTTCACCACCTCGGGCGGCGCGCGGATGCGGATGATCGGGGATCGGGACGGCCAGCCGATCTCGGTGCGGCCCTGCCCCGACGCCGGCGCGGTGGCCCTGGTCAGCCACACCATGAAGCCCGAGCAGGAGGCGGCCCTGCGCGAGCGCTACGGCTATGGCGAGACCCTGGCGATGGATTCCTCGGCCAAGCTCTGCATGGTCGCCGAGGGGACCGCCGACATCTATCCGCGCCACGGGACCACCATGGAGTGGGACATCGCCGCCGCCCACGCGGTGCTGGAGGCGGCCGGCGGCTCGCTGACCACCGACGAGGGCCAGCCCTTCGCCTACGGCAAGGCCGACCAGGGCTTCAAGAACGGCTGGTTCGTGGCGCGAGGCGGGTAATTTTCCGATCCTTCTCCCCTTGCGGGAGAAGGTGTCGCCAAAGGCGACGGATGAGCAACTGTGTTGTTCAGGCGAGGGCGGGATTCCATTCCTGGCCGTTGCGCAACATGGCCAGGATGATGCCGAGCATGCGGCGTGCGACGGCGATG
>DATCFQ010000169.1:0-2754 GCA_036509495.1 Caulobacteraceae bacterium | reverse complement strand
TGGTGGCCAATGTCCGTGAGGCGGACGCCGGCAAGGTGCGCCTGGGCGATCAGATGAAGGTCCGCGTGCTGGCCTATCCGGACCGCACCTTCCAGGCCAAGGTCACCTTCATCGCCCCGGCGGTGGATCCGGTCACCCGGCGATTGTCGGTGCGGGCGGAGATCGCCAACACCGACCGGCTGCTCAAGCCCGAGATGTTCGCCGACTTCGGCATCGACACCGGCCCGGCGTCGACCGCCCTGGCCGTGCCCGAGAACGCGGTGATCTACGAAGGCCAGAGCGCCCACGTCTGGCTGGCCAAGCCAGACCACAGCCTGGTGCTGCAGCCGGTGCGGCTCGGCCGCAGCTCCGGCGGGCTGGTGGAGGTGCTGGACGGCCTGCGCCGCGGCGACCAGGTGGCGACCTCGGGCGCCCTGTTCATCGACCGCGCCGTCCGGGCCGGCTGAGACCACCGATGAACGGCATCATCCGCTTTTCCCTGCAGCACAGGGGCCTGGTCGCTATCCTCATGGCGGTGCTGTTCGCCGCCGGGGCGTTCGGCTTCTCCAGGCTCAACATCGAGGCCTATCCCGATCCGGTGCCGCCGCTGGTCGAGGTGGTGACCCAGAGCCCCGGCCAGTCGGCCGAGGAGATCGAGCGCTACATCACCATCCCCATCGAAGTGCAGATGGCCGGCGTCCCGCACGTCACCAGCGTGCGGACCATCTCGCTGTTCGGGCTGTCGGATGTGAAGGTGCAATTCACCTATGACTTCACCCACGACGAAGCCGAGCAGCGGGTGATCAATCGGCTGAGCCAGCTCGGCCAGCTGCCCGGCGGCGCCCAGCCGCAGCTGTCGCCCGAGAGCCCGATCGGCGAGATCTACCGCTATCGGCTGGCCGGGCCGGCCGGATATTCGCTCACCGACCTCAAGACCCTGCAGGACTGGGTGTTGCAGCGCCGCTTCAAGGCGGTTCCGGGCGTCGTCGACGTCACCGGCTGGGGCGGCAAGACCCGCACCTATGACATCACCGTCGATGACAAGCGGCTGGTCGCCTATGGCGCGACCCTGCCCCAGGTGCTGCAGGCGCTGAACAACGCCAACATCAACGTCGGCGGCCAGACGGTGAATTTCGGCGCCCAGGCGGCCATCGTGCGCGGGGTGGGCCTGATCCACTCCACGGGCCAGATCGAACGGACCATGCTGCGATCGCCCGGCGGTACGCCGGTGCTGCTGGGCGACGTGGCCCAGGTGAGCGTCGGCAATGAGCCGCGGCTCGGCATCGCCGGCCAGGACAAGGACGACGACATCGTCGAGGGCATCGTGCTGATGCACCGCGGCGACAAGAGCATGCCGACCATCAAGGCGGTCGAGGACGAGGTCGCCAGGATCAACGCCAGCGGGCTGCTGCCGCCCGGGGTCCACATCGAGAAGATCTACGACCGCCGCGAGCTGATCGCCGTCACCACCCACACCGTGCTGCACAACATGATCGAGGGGATGGTGCTGATCTTCCTGATCCAGCTCTTGTTCCTCGGCAATCTGCGAAGCGCCCTGATCGTGGCGGCGACCATCCCTTTCGCCCTGTTTTTCGCCGTGCTGATCATGCTGGCCAGGGGCGAGTCGGCGAACCTGTTGTCGGTCGGGGCCATCGACTTCGGCCTGGTGGTCGACGCCACGGTGATCATGGTCGAGACCGTGTTCAGCGCACTGGCCCACCACCCCCCGATCATGCGCCGAAGCCGGCCCGAGCTGCCGGGCAAGCTGGGGTTCATCGATCGGGCGGCCGAGCGGGTGGGCAAGCCGATCTTCTTCTCGGCGGCGATCATCATCGCCAGCTTCCTGCCCCTGTTCATGCTGACGGGTGTCGAGGGCCACATCTTCGGCCCGATGGCCAAGACCTATGCCTACGCCATCGCCGGCGGCCTGATCGCCACATTCACCATCACCCCGGCGCTGAGCGCCCTCTTGCTGCCCGGCAAGGTCAGCGAGACCGAGACGCGGGCGGTGCGTTGGCTGCGAGGGCTCTACCAGCCGGTGCTGGAATTCGCCCTGGCCAACCGCTTGGTCACCCTGGGCGGCGTCGGCATCCTCGGCCTGACCGCCATCGTCGCGGCCGGCACGCTCGGCATGGAGTTCCTGCCCCATCTGGAGGAAGGCAATTTCTGGATCCGCGCCACCTTGCCGCCATCGATCTCGCTGGAGGCCAGCGCCTCCTACGTGAACCGGATCCGCCAGGTGATCGGCGGTTTCCCCGAGGTGCAGACCGTCATCTCCCAGCACGGCCGCCCCGACGACGGCACCGACGCCACCGGCTTCTTCAACGCCGAGTTCTTCGTGCCCCTGAAGCCGTTCGGGACCTGGCCGCACCACCTGACCAAAGCCCAGCTGACCGAGCAGCTCGACAAGGCCCTGGTCGCCCGCTTCCCGGGCGTGGACTTCAACTTCTCGCAGAACATCCAGGACAACGTCGAGGAGGCCGCCTCCGGGGTGAAGGGCGAGAACTCGGTGAAGCTGTTCGGGCCGGACCTCGAGGTGCTGCAGGCCACCGCCGACAAGATCAAGGACGTGATGGCCAAGGTCCCCGGCGTCACCGACCTGGAAGTGCTGGACTCCCTCGGCCAGCCGACCGTGCGCATCGACGTCGACCGCGCCCGCGCCGCCCGTTATGGCCTGTCGCCCGGCGATGTGAACGCCACCGTGCAGGCGGCGATCGGCGGCCAGGCGGCCGGCGCCCTCTATGAGGAGGGCTCGGACCGGAATTTCCCGATGAT